>CAZUQY010000005.1:0-29480 GCA_964622935.1 uncultured Bacteroidales bacterium
TATACTGTCCTGATTGAATATCATAACTGATAAGTATATCATCTATTGAATTTTCTTTACTCTGTCCTAAGCTTTTTAGATATTTAATTACATTACCTCCATTAGCATAGATTTCTTTTATTTTTTCAATGTTATTAAATTTTTCCATAAAGCTTTATAAATTACAATTTATATCCTGATATGTATTTTATTATTACAAAACTACATAGTGTCTAATTTAACAAAAGTAAAAAATCAAATTATTTCAAGTCACTTATTTTCTTTTTTTCAAATGCATCAATAAATGAATTCGGAGTACAATTAATAATTTTTACACCTTTATTTTTCGCATATTCTTCGATAATATGATACCCCTCAAAAGCATAACTAAAGCTACGTATTACTTCATGTAGTTTCATATACGAGGTTCCTTTATAATTGCACTTTTTTGCCTTTCCTACTTCGTTATAGAAATGCTTATTAAAAAATAAAGTGTTGTTATCATCATCGACATGCAATTCATGCAACCAAGAATGCTCTGCTCCTACTAGTATAACCTCCTTAACGCCTTTGCAAATTGCGAAAAACATTGAAGGAATCATCACATTATGAGGTCTAGCCATACCCATCCCTTTATCATACCAATAATTCCTCATGAATTTAAATCCTTCAACAGGAGTAATATTCATGAAAATAATTTCAATGTTTTTATTTTTCCTCAAGATATCCTGCCAACGTTTTTCTGACTTTGCCTCATGTGTTATGAAAAACTTTAATTCCCAAGATGTTTTTTCTGCAATTGCATTAAACAGCTTAATGCTAGCATTCTTATATTCTTCGATAGTATCATCAAGAAAAAGATCATGAGCGATAACAAAATAGTATTTAGGTTTAAGTAACGTGTAGTAATCGGTATTTGCAAAGTGGTTTAGGCAAATCAATTTATTATTAATAAAATAGTCTCTATTCTCGTCCACTGTATTCTTAAAACTTGGGCCGTTACCTAAAAGAACAATCCTATCACTATTGATTTTTAAATTTTTGAATTTTCTTGAACTCTTAGACATTATTAGAACTCTAAAAAAACTAATAATAGTTTTATTCAACAGTCCAAACCACTTTGAAAGGTTAATAATAATCTTTAACATTGTTACTTATTTATCTTGGTACAAATATAAGCCTAAAATTTCAATTATTTATTAATCTCCCATGAGTACTTTCAAAATTTGAAACCATAACAAGATTACAATCACAAAAAAACCAGACTTATTATCTCAATCTAAATATTTATCTATAAATTTGTATAATTAAAAATGATATTACTTAAATCAAAAACAAAATGGAATTAAAAATTCTAGACATTATAAATACAGTGTTAAATAATAGAGGCAAGACAAATCTATCATCTATCAGACCAGAAATGCATTTAAGAAATGACATAGGAATGGATTCGCTTGACTTAGCCGAACTAACTGTACGAATTGAAGCTGAATATGACATTGATATTTTTGAAGACGGCTTAATAAACACTGTAGGTGAAATCTTGGAAAAACTGAAAAACAATTAATGGATTTATTCTTTGAAACCCGACAACAAGGCGTTATTTTAACATGGGATATTTTAATTAATGATATAAATAACTCCACGACTTACAATCCATACTGTAAGTCTGATAGTTATTATGAAACGTTTAAAAACATCATCACATCAATGTTAATTGGTGAAAAAATTATTCTACTTGATTCGGATTTCACAGATTCTGAGTTAATTAATCTAACGGAGCATTCAAATTTCTCGAGTTACACACAAGAAATCGACAAAAAGAGTTTCCCATTAATACAGAACAAAAGAGAACTAATCAGTAACTTAAGGGAAACCAGTAAGAACTGGAAAATAACCCTATTTACTTCAGGAACAACAGGAATACCAAAGAAAGTTACCCATAATTATGATTCAATCACAAGATTTGTAAAAATATCAGATCGAAACTCAGATAACATTTGGGGCTTTGCATATAACCCTACACATATGGCTGGAATCCAAGTCTTTTATCAAGCTGTACTAAATGGGAATACTATCATTAAACTCTTTGGTTTGACACCCAATGAAATTTATCGTGAAATAAAAGAAAATAACATAACTCATATTTCTGCCACTCCAACATTTTACCGTCTGTTACTCCCATGTGACGAATCTTTTCAGTCAGTAAGAAGAATAACTTCAGGAGGTGAGAAATTTAATAAAAAAACTATCCATCAACTTCAAGATGTTTTTCCTGAAGCAAAAATAACCAATGTTTATGCAACTACTGAAACTGGAACTCTATTTGCTTCAAACAATGACATTTTCAGCATTAAACCAGAATATAAAAACTTAATCCGCACAGAAAATGACGAATTATTGATTCACAATAGTTTAATAGGGAATACAAACACAAACATCAATGAATGGTACAATACAGGTGATTTAATTGAGATAATCACAGAAGATCCGCTAAGATTTAAGTTCATATCCCGTAAAAGTGATATGATAAATGTAGGAGGATACAAAGTTAATCCTCTTGAAGTAGAAGAAGCCATACTCACAATACCTGAAATAAAAAATGTTCGCGTATTTCCCAAAAGCAATTCTGTTTTAGGAAACATTATATGTTGTGAAGTTGTATGTGTAAATGAAGAAATAAGCGAGTCTTCAATAAGAATATTTCTTCAATCTAAAATTCAAGAGTTTAAAATTCCCAGAATTATTAAATTTGTTGATGAACTGTCAACAACAAGAACCGGAAAAATAAAAAGGACTTAACTATGAATATACTAATAACCGGGGTTTCAAAAGGATTAGGATTAAAAACCGCCGAAACGCTATTGAAAAACGCTTACACTGTTTACGGGATAAGTCGTAGTAAAACAAAAGAATTGGAAGAACTACTCTTACAATACCCTGACAATTTTAAATGGCTGAAATACGATCTGTCTGAATCTGAAAAAATACGACAAGTAATTTTTAAAGATTGGATAGGGCTAAAAACACCCATTCATGGTTTAGTTAACAATGCCGCTACTGCGTATGATGATATTATAACAAACCTAAATATGGATGCACTAGAAGAGATGTATCGAGTGAATGTTTTTGCACCAATGATGCTAACAAAATTTGCCATTCGACAAATGTTATTGCACAATTCAAAAGGTAGCATTGTCCATATTTCATCAATAAGTGTACACACTGGTTACAAAGGATTATCAATGTATGCATCCACAAAAGGAGCATTAGAGGCCTTTTCAAAAAACACTGCGAGAGAATGGGGTGAAATCGGAATACGTTCCAATTGTCTAGTAGCAGGATTTATGGAAACAGAAATGAGCTCTTCTTTATCAGACGACCAAAAAAATCGAATATATAAAAGAACCTCCATGAAAAAACCTGTTGATGCAACTTCAGTGGCTGAAACTATCAGGTTTTTACTCTCTAATGAAGCAGCATCTATAACCGGACAAAATATCCATGTTGATAACGGGACTATTTAATATTCAATAAATGACACAAATAAAAAACGAATTAAAAAAGTATATCTCAGAAAATGGAAATACCCATATTTTGATTCATTCAGATGTTCTATTTGGGTTGAAAATCAATTTCGATAATCAGGGTCAATTTTTAGAACAACATTTAAATGAACTTCAAGATATCTGCCAACCACTTGACATAATAATGCCATCTTTCAATTATGATTTCTGTAAAGGACAAACATTTGATATGAATAAAGATGTTAGTCAGGTAGGTACTCTTTCAGAATATTTTAGAACAAATAAGTCTGTTTGGCGTTCATCTACTCCCGTTTTTAATTTTTCTGGGACTGGTACAAGCCTAACTACCAACGAATTAACTGAAATTGACCCATTTGACAACACTTCTATTTTTGGATACTTGCATAAGAACAAAGATCTTCTTATGCATTATGGCTCTGGTTTTCATACAACAACACTAATTCACTTTGTCGAAAGAATTTCTGGTAAATTAATTTACAGATACGATAAAATTTTTGATGGTCAGGTTTTAGATTTCGAAGGTCAAAGACATCATACAAAGTTGAAATATCATGTAAGACCTTTACAATTACCACTAGAATACGATTGGGCTAAACTAGAAAATGACTTGCATAGCCATAATTTGATTTCCAAATATAAAGAGGGCAGAACTCAAATAATTTTAGCAAGAATAGATAATATTGTAGATTTCTGGTTAGAAAAATTAAATGCTGACCCATTTTATCTCCTTAATCCGGATACGAGATTATGGGTTAAAAGCAAATATGAAGAATTAGGCCGTCCATTTATTATAACTGATTTTGAATAAAATGAAAAACGAACTGGAAAGATATTTTGACAGACTTTGGCCAATAACTAGGAGTCTTACAGGAAATGGGAACAGAGAAACCCTTAAGATATTATCAGAATTAATTGATTTGGAAATATCTGAAATTCCATCTGGCACTAAATGTTTTGATTGGAATGTGCCACCAGAGTGGAATATTAAGTCCGCTTGGATAAAAAACGGTAAAGGAGAAAAGATTGTTGATTTTGCAAAAAACAATTTACATGTTCTTGGATATTCAGAACCATTTCAAGGAAAACTAAGTTTTGATGACCTAAAAGCCAATTTATACACACTCCCAGACCAACCAGACTTGATTCCATATTCAACATCTTACTATCAAAGAAGATGGGGATTCTGTATTTCACATAAACAATTTCTGAGACTTGATAAAAATGACCAATATGAAATCTTTATTGATTCTTCATTAGACGAAAACGGTTCAATGACAACTGGTGAAGCAATAATTAAAGGTAGGTCAGAAAAAGAGATTCTTCTTTCAACATACATTTGCCATCCTTCGTTAGCAAGTAATGAACTATCTGGGCCATTGGTTTCAGCATTTATTTTCAAGAAACTTAAAGAACAAGAAAAGCTTAAATACACTTATCGGTTTACTTTTGCACCAGAAACCATTGGCAGTATCTACAATCTTTCTGTAAATGGAGAAAGGTGGAAAAAAAATCTTGAAGCAGGATTTGTTATTAACTGTATTGGAGATAATGGTAATTTTACTTACAAAAAAAGCCGCAGAGGCAACAGCCTTCCAGATAGAATAGTAGAAACTATTCTTAATCAAACTGAAAGCGAATTTAATATTATTGATTTTTTTCCTAATGGAAGCGATGAGAGACAATATTGCTCACCTGGATTCAATCTCCCTGTAGGCTCATTAATGCGTACAATGTACGGAAAGTACCCAGAATATCATACTTCTGCAGACAATAAAGATTTTATTTCCTTTGAAGCAATGGAGAAATCTGTTTCAAAATATTTAGAAATTATCGAAGCAATTGAAAGAAATGAGAAATACATAAATACCATGCCTTACTGTGAACCACAATTGGGTAAAAGAGGACTATATCCTACACTTTGTTCACCAAAAGGAAACTCCGACTTTGTAAAAACAATGATGTGGATATTAAACTTATCAGATGGGAATTACGATTTAATATCAATCTCTGAAAGAAGTAAAATTCCAATCAAAGAGTTAATTCCAGTCGTTGATAAATTAATTGAAAATGGAATTTTAGAAGTAGGAAAGGAATAAATTCAAAATATATCAATCTAAGAATAAAACCGATTAGTTTCACACTAAACTAATAGCGATTAAAAAAGCCAATTTAACTTTTTGCAAGCTTTTACACAATTATTCAATAAAACCAAAGCCATTCAGAGGAATTTTATATGGAATCATATCCGAAAGATTATAATAATCGTTTATACTTTTGTAAATGGAAATCTTAACTTTGTAATGAAATAACTAATTCTCTCACAATTTTGACAGAAATACTTCTCATAACGCCTGCATTTACACAATTGAATACTCCTTATCCAGCAACAGCTTATCTTAAAGGATTTCTTAATTCTAAGAGCATTCATTCATTTCAAATGGATTTAGGTCTGGAAGTTATTTTGAATGTTTTTTCAAAAGACGGATTACAAAAAACTTTTGATTTTGCAGATAAACAAGGGAAAATATTGAATAGAAATTCAGTAAAAGTTTACAAAAACAGGGAAAAGTATTTACTAATAATTGAAGATTTAATTAGCTTTTTGCAAGGAAGAAGCAGACATCTAACAGACAAAATCTGCAGCAGAAAATATTTACCTGAAGCATCGAGATTCAATCAACTAAAAGATACAAGTTGGGCTTTCGAAGAAATGGAGTCAGTAGATTTTGCAAAGTATTTATCTACATTATGTCTTGAAGATTTATCTGACTTTATTGTTAATTGTGTTGATTCCGATTTCGGCTTTAGCAAGTATGCCGAAAGGCTGGGACGAAGTGCTAACTCGTTCGACGAATTAAAAGAAAAGTTAGAAAGGCCAAAATCGTATTTTGATAATGTAAGCCTTCCTCTTATCAGCAAAAAAATTACTGAGTTAAAACCCAAAATTATTTGTTTTTCAGTTCCTTTTCCGGGTAATTTATATTCTGCATTTCGTTGTGCTCAGATGATAAAATCGGATTATCCTGAAATAAAAATTGCTATGGGGGGCGGTTTTGCAAATACAGAATTAAGATCGGTTTCTGATGTCAGGGTTTTTGATTACTTCGATTTTATTGGCCTTGATGATGGAGAATTACCATTAGAATTAATTTACAACTATGTGAATAATCCTGATTTGCCAGACACACAGAAATTAAAACGCACATTTTTGAAACAAAATGGCAAAGTCTTTTACAATAACTTGTCATCGCAAACCGACTATCAAATTACAGAAACAGGTTGCCCGGATTATTCTGATTTGTTGCTCGATAAATATATTTCAATAATAGAAATTGCAAACCCGATGCACAGTTTATGGAGCGATGGACGTTGGAATAAACTTACAATGGCTCATGGCTGTTATTGGGGAAAATGCAGTTTCTGTGACACAACTCTAAGTTATATCAAACATTACAAACCTGTTTCAGCAAGAGTTCTTGTTGATAGAATGAAAATACTTATTAAACTAACCGGTGAAACAGGATTTCATTTTGTTGATGAGGCTGCACCGCCAATTCTGATGAAAGAGCTTGCAATCGAAATAATCCGCCAAAAACTTAAAGTTAGGTGGTGGACGAATATTCGATTTGAAAAGAGTTATAGTCTGGATATGTGTCAACTATTGCGAAAGTCCGGTTGCATTGCTGTTGCTGGTGGGCTCGAAGTCGCTTCTGATAGATTGCTGAAATTAATTAACAAAGGTGTAAGTGTGGAGCAAGTCGCTCAGGTAACTGCAAATTTTACCGATGCCGGAATCATGGTGCACTCATATTTAATGTATGCATTTCCAAGTCAGACAGTTCAGGAAACTATTGATAGTCTTGAGATGATACGACAATTGTTTGAATTAGATTTAATTCAATCCGGCTTCTGGCACCAATTTGCTTTAACTGCACATAGCGAAGTAGGTAAAAACGCTCAAAAATTTGGATTAACCACAGTTAAAAAAGAAATATCTTTTGCCGATAACGATATCGAATTTGTTGACATCACAGGAATTGACCATGCTAAGTTCAGTTTTGGTTTAAAAAAATCATTATTCAATTTTATGCATGGAACAGGTTTTGAAATACCATTGCAGGAATGGTTCGATTTTAAAGTCCCGAAAACAACAATAAAACCCGACTATATTTCGAAATGTGTCGAAACCTCAGACAGGTTATCTATAAAACCAACAGCAAATATTATTTGGATTGGAGACTTGCCAACTACAAGATATCACAACAAATCCAATCGTGAACAGATAATTCAAATTATAGAAATGGTGTTTTCAAATGAATTTGAAGACTTTACAATTTATTTACAGGATGAAACAGGAGAATGGCTTTTGGAATTACTTAAAAAGACTTCTTTATTAAACCTAGCAGATTTTTCTTATCAGTCTGTTAAAAGAGACTTTGAGTCTACGTTTGGTGATTTTGAATTATTTTGGCTTTCAAAACCAATAAATAAATTACGGGAAAACGGATTGCTGTTGCTGTAATTCAACAGTAATTAATCAATTCTAAAAATAGCTACTTTTGTCAATTAAATCAGAATTTCATATCACCCCCCCCCCTTCCCGAAATAAAGGTAATAATGCAGCCCCGAAATAAACATCGCGAGCGCTGCGACCTCTAACTTCTAGCTAAACAAATCCATCTTTGGCAGAATTTATTTTATTTAATAAATTTGAAGATAAGTCAATAGACATTTTTTTGTGTTTAATAATTAAAGTTGAAACCTATTTAATAACGAACAAGCAACTATTAAAAAAATTGCAACCTTTTAATTAATATTTCGTTAAAACCAATGCTATTGAAAGGAATATTTATGAGAATTAACGAAGACAAGGATATTTTTGGGTCTTGCTGCAAAGATTATCTAAACGGAGATAAGAATGCACAAATAATAGTACATACCGATATTGCCGAAACAGATATCTTACCTGCAAGTCATCTTTTTCGCAATTTTGAGCAGATGGCTCATCACGAACAAGCTGCATTACAACAAGCTCGAGGTGAAATTCTTGATGTAGGCGCTTGTGCAGGTTCACACTCTTTATATTTACAAGGATTGGGATATAATGTGACAGCTTTGGATATTTCAACAGGCTGTTGTGAGGTTATGAAATCAAGAGGCGTTAAAACCGTACTTTGCGAAGACATATTCAAATATCAGGGCAAAACATACGACTCAATTCTAATGCTTATGAATGGAATTGGAATTGCAGGAAATCTGCCTAAACTTCCGGAGCTACTCGAACATTTAAGAACTTTATTAAATCCTGGTGGTAAAATCATTTTCGATTCTTCTGATTTACAGTATTTGTACCTCGAAAATGATGGAAGTATTAGCATTCCTCTTACTGAAAAATATTACGGCGAACTGATTTATAATCTAGAATATAGAAAAAAGACATCGGGAGAATTTAACTGGTTTTTTATTGACCCTTACACAATGGAAGCCGTTGCTGGAGAATGCAATTTTAAGATGCAGTTTCTAACAGAGGGGCCCCATTATGATTACGTAGGATGTTTGTATTAAATTTAAGATTAACTTTAAAATAAAAACAGGCTGTCAGAATTATTCTACAGCCTGTTTTTTTATAATTAAAAATTTTTTTTTCTTAAATTCGTTTTGCTTTTATCTTTTCATAAACGTTCCAAATCCCAATTTTTGTTCTAATTGCTATTCGATACATAACAGGTACAATAACAAGAGTTAAAAAAGTTGCGAATGTCAGACCAAATATCACTGTCCAACTCAATGGTCCCCACATATGCACCATATCTCCACCGATATAAATATCAGGTTTATAACTAGTAATTAATCCATTAAAGTCTATATTCATACCAATTGCCATAGGAATCAATCCTAAAATGGTTGTAATCGCTGTTAATAATACAGGACGAAGCCTTGTCTTCCCCGCTTGCACGACACAATCTGTAGCATCGTCAAGTGATAAACTATCACTAGATTCTAATTTTAATTCGTCGCGCTTCTGCTTCTTAACTAAATCAATATAATCAATTAAAACAATTGCATTGTTTACTACAACACCGGCAAGCGAAATAATTCCCACACCAGTCATAACAACAATAAAGTTCATCTGAAAAATACCCAAACCTCCAAATACTCCGATTGTACTAAATAGAATACTTGCAAGAATAATAAATGGTTTAACAACGGAATTAAATTGAGATACCAATATCAACAAAATAAGTGCAACAGCAATCATTAGAGCTCTAGTCATAAAATCCATCGATTCTTGCTGGTCTTGTTGTTGACCGGTAAAATTAATATCACAGCTTTGGAATTCTTCTGAGATCTGGTATGAATCCACTAAATCTTTTAATTGTGCGTTGATTTCATTTACATTATAACCTTCAATTACATTAGAATACAAGGTTATCATACGCTTCATATCCTTTCTTCTAATAGCACCATAAGTCGTGCTGTATTTAACTGTGGCAACAGAAGAAATTGGCACTTGCATCATTTTACCTTTAGTATTTCTAAATGTAATTTTTTGATTCATCAATTCATCAATCGAATTACGACTATTTTCATCCATTCTTACCATAATTGGATAGTCATCTTCACCCTCTTTAAAATCACTAACTTCGCTACCAAATAATGAAGTTCTAATAGCACCGGCAATCTGTATTGATGACAAACCAAATCTCCGTGCTTTATCTCTATCTACGATTATTATCAATTCTTGCTTACCTGTTTGAAGATCCATTTTAAGCTCTTCAATTCCATCGATACCAGAATTGTTAATTAAATTCTTGATTGAATCTGTAAACTTAATCAGAGTTGAATAATCATCTCCTGATATTTCTATATTAATTGGCTTTCCTGTGGGAGGTCCCATACTGTTTTTCGAAACGGTTACAGTAACTCCGGGATATTTATTTGTCAAAGAATCTTGAATTCTTGTCATAATATTAGTAGTACTGATTCCAGCTCTATCTATATAATCTACAAAACTAATAGTTATCATGCCTTTATTAGGCAACTGACCACTACCAGAACTAGACATTCTGTCTCCACTCACAGCCCCAGAACCAATATTTGTCAAAACAGACTTAACTACAACAGTATCGCTACTCAAAACGCTATAGACATCATTCTCGAAACCAAACATAAAATTATTTGTTACGGTGATATCTGTACCCATCGGTAATTCTACCTCAATATTAATATACGAAGGATCGTTTGCAGGGAAGAACTCAACCTTTGGTTGACTAGCAAAATAAAATCCAATACTTATAAATAACAATAGAACAGTTCCTGCCATAAAGTAATATGGATTTTTACGTCTTAATGCAAATCTTAAAAATCGAGTATATAAGTCTTCCAGCAAAACCAAGAACTTATTCTGAAACCATTTTGAAACTCTTGCAAGAACAAAAACATTAAGGACACTTAAAATTGAACTAAACAATAAAATATTTAATCCTACAATAGCTTTACCTGAAATTACTAGCGCAAATAATCCAAATCCAAAGCTAACAATAAGCCCTCTTAGTAATTTTGGTTTTTTCTCCTCCTTGGTAATGAAAGTTGAAGAAAAGACAGGTATAATAATTAGAGCAACAAAAAGCGAAGATATTAATACTATTATTAGTGTTATAGGCAAATATTGCATAAATTCACCAACCATCGAATCCCAGAAAACCAATGGTAAAAATGCTGCTAAAGTTGTTGCAGTTGATGCAATAATTGGAATTGCAATTTCTCCAACAGCCCTCTTAGCAGCCTCACTCTTAGAAAATCCTTGATCTAAGAATCGATAAATGTTTTCAACAACAACAATCGCATTATCAACGAGCATTCCAAGTGAAAGGATTAACGCAAATAGGACAATCATATTAATTCTATATCCAATCAATCCAAAAACCACAAAAGATAAGAACATTGATAATGGAATAGCCATGCCAACAAACAAAGCATTTCGTGTTCCTAAAAAGAAAAACAATATAATAATAACAAACAGCATACTTATTATCATTGAGTTTTGTAGACTACTCAATTGCATCTTAACAGTTTCGCTTTGGTCATTTGTTATTTCAATACTTAAATCCTTTGGTAAAAGGTTATCTTTTTTAGCTTCAATTACAACATCTTTAATTTGCTCTGTTGCTGAAAGAAGATTCTCTCCACCTTTCTTCACAACCTGAAGAGACACTACCGGTTTACCAAATAATCTAGTGATACTTGTTGTTTCCTTGTATGTAAGTTCTATTGGAGATTTTAAAATATCTTTTAGATGAACGATATTACCATTTTCATGTTTAACGATAATATTTTCCATTTCTTCAATGTCCTCAAACTCACCTATAACACGAACAGAATACCTTGAACTATCAATAATAGCTTCGCCACCCGACATTGAGATATTTTCGTTTTGAATTGCAGATTCAATATCTCTGTAACTAATCTTTGTTGACATCATCATTGAAGGATCAACTTCAATCTTAACTTCCTTTTCGGTAATCCCTTGAATCAAGACTTTCGATACCTCAGAAATAGGTTCAATTCTATCCTCTAATAACTCAGCATAACGTTTTAATTCTTCAAGGCTGTAATCCCCTGACATATTAATATTAAGAATCGGAAATTCAGAAAAGTCTATATCTGTAACCATTGGATCAGCAGTTAGATCGTTTGGCAGTTCACTCATTGCCTTATCTACAGCATCCTTTACGTTTTGCTTTGCTTCTTTGATTTCAATATTAGTATTAAACTCCACAAAAATCATAGAAGCATCTTGTGAAGAAGTTGAAGTAAGATATTTAATCCCATTTACTGATTCTATTTCTTTCTCCAATGGTCTTGTTATAAGATTCTCAATATCTTCTGGAGGGTTTCCAAAATATATTGTCTGAACCATAATATATGGAGGTGTAATATCAGGGAACAACTCTTTTGGCAAATTAACATAAGATATTATGCCAAAAATTATTATCACAACTGTAAGTAAAAACACAGTTGTTTTATTTTTCAATGCAAAAGTCGTTGGTTGAAAATTCCTTATTACATTTTTTGCTTTTTCTTTTGCGCTCATTTTAATCTCTAATTTTTATTGCTAATTACAACTTCTGTCCTTGATGACACCATATCATATCCCATAACAACAACCAAATCGCCTTTTTTTGCACAACTTGTAATCATAGTTTTTCCTTCACTAGCAGATTCAAAAGTAATTTCCTTTTTCATTGCTACATTCCTACCTTTTTCATCTTTCTCAATTGTAAAAATAAAGTAGTTGCCATCTAAGTCCTGCTTGACAATTTTTGAAGGTATTATCAAAGCATTATCATTTTGAAATTCTTTTAATTCAACCTCTGCAACTAAATTAGGTTTATATTTATTATCAACATTTTTAAGTCTTGCTTCAATAATAAAAGTTCTACTATCAGAGTTAATAATATTACCAGTTCTACTGATTTTAGCATCAATGGTTTGATCATATGAAGGAAAATATATTTTTATAGAATCTCCAACATTAACGCCAGATAAATATGACTCAGAAACATCCGCTAAAACCTTCATTTCACTAAGATTCACTAAAACCATCACTGGACCTTGTGGCATATCTCCTTCACGAAAATTTATCATATCAATTACACCAGAAAACTTTGCTGTACCAGTTGCCTTATTCAATTGTGACTGCAATGTCTTTATTGATTGCTCTATTGATTCTTTTGTGTTTTTCGACTGTAGATATTGAATTTCAGAACCAATTTCTTGATTCCATAACTCTTCTTGTTTCTGATATACTGTTTCTGCCAATTCTAATCGGGTTTGCAATTCTTCTAACTGACTAAACATAGTACTAGTATTAATACTAAACAAATTCTGCCCTTGATAAACATTTTGTCCTTCTTCGACATAAATAGTCTGAATAACTCCAGGAACTTCTGGCACAATGTTTATTTGTTTAACAGCTTCAACATGACCATTTACGATTATTTTTTTTGTAAATGTTTCAGACTTTAATTCTTTCACATTTACTTTAACCAGATTTGCTGAGTCAACAACTGTTGGATCAAGTTCTCTTAATTCTTTTTCTAGCTCGACGATTTCTTTGCTTAAATTCGAAACCTCTTTCTTTTTACTGCTAATATCCTTTTTAATTTCTTTGATCCTGTCTCCACCACCACAAGATACCAGCATTATTGTAAATAACACTGCTATAATTTTCGTTGTTGTTTTCATCTCTATAATATTTTTATAAAATTTTAATAATTATTTAAGGTCTTATCTAAGTTGCTTTTAGCCTGTAGCAGTTCCAATTTTCATCCAAATCGATTTTTTTATCAATTGCATTATAGCAACCTGTTTGAGATTGAAGCATTTGATTTTGTGCTTGAGTAACCTCTAAACTTGAAGCTGTTCCATTTTTAAACATAATTAATGTATTGTCATATATTTTCTTTGCAAGAACAAGGTTTTGTTTTTCAAGATCATACTTCTCACTTGCTGTTATAAAGTTATTTCTATTTTGAACAACCTGCATATTTAAAGCACTTACAACATCAGTTTTGGTATTCTGAATTTTAATGAGTTCTAACTTAGCTTTTTCTGTATCTGACCATCTTGATCCAGAACTTAGAATTGGTATAGAAAGTGTTACACCAATCATATTTGGATTTGCAAAATTAAAATCCGCTGTTTTCATTTGCTCCTGATGCCTGTAAAACCCGACTAAAGAAGGTAGAATATGTGATTTTTGCTGCTTTAATGTTAAAAATGCACTTTCTTCCTGTATATTCAACATCCTATAGTCCAGATTATTATCAAGCACAAAATCTTGTAACAGTAGTTTATCTCCATCAACATTCGATAAAATCTCATCTGCAGATTCGCTTAAAACTATTTCTTGATTAATATCCATACCCATCTGATATTTTAATAACAGTTTCATTGTTGAAATTTGTTTCTCAACTGTAGAAACGGCATTTGTCAAATTGTGTACGGTCAACTGAAATTGATCGACAGAAGTTTTATCAATAAAACCAGCTTTGTTTGTCAGTTCCATTTCTTCAAGTAAAACTGAAGTGTTTTGCAATGATTCTTCTAAAATCAATTTATTTTCTTCTAGGATTTTCACTAAAACATAAGTCTCAGTAATTAATGCTTTTACGTCAGCTTCAGCTCTTTCAATAATTATTTCAGATGTCTTACGCAATGTTTTTATTGCCTGTAAGCCAACAAGGTACTCACCATTAAAGATTATCTGATTAACGGTTACATCCCAAGTGATATTTTGTTTTACACCTAACTGTATTGGTTGCCCTTCGACATAATTCGTATAAACATCTACTGGAGTAATGTATGACATAGGATCCATAGCTTCCCAATCAACATAGCCACCAAAATTCATTTCAGGTACTTTGAAGATGTTCTGATAATTAACACTTCCATTCGCTTGTGGTAATCCGATAGCAATTGTTTTCCAAATTGTTTTTTCTGTTATCTCCTGATCAACTTTAGCATTCTTTACTTTTACACTGTTTTCCACAGCATAAACTTGAGCTTCTTCCAAAGTCAAAGATCGAGCTCCATTCTCCTGAGCCACAAAAACAAATGGCACTAGAATAAATAAAATAAAAATCCCTACTCTCATAAATTATTATTAAAATCCTGTAAATAATTTGTAATCAATTCTCTTCCCTTATTCGTTGAAATTCCATATAAATAAGGAAAAAACACAGCCTTTGATAAATCCTTTTTCGAAAAATCAAAAAATTCTTCAGAATGCGCCATGTCCATCATTTTATGAACAAAGGCATTCACAATTTTCATATCTATTAATGATGAGAAAATGCCTTCAGCCACTCCTCTTTCTAATAATAAAAGCGTAATTTTCTGGTCGCGAATATCTCCTTTTTCCTGAATCCTTAAGTATATTTGTGAATGATATTTCTTTAAATCTTCGAAAAACAAAGGATTCATTTTACTGAAAGTGTCATTATTAACTCTCAAAATGCTGAAAATTGCATCGATAACATTTTCACTTTTTAATATTGTAGCTTGACAAAGCTTCTTATGTAATCTTGTCCCCTCTTCTATTGCCTGCTGAACCAAATCGTCTTTATCTTTAAATGTTTCGTAAAGCGTTCTTTTAGAAATACCAAGCTCATTTGCAATATGATCCATAGTAATACTACGAATTCCATATTTAGCAAACATCTGGCCTGATTCTTTTAATATGCGTAATCGTTGATCCATGTTTATTTTTTTGCAAAACTAAAAAACTTTTCTAGTTTTTAAAGTTTTATATTCGTATTTAACAAATAATTAATAATAATGTTCAACACCCGGGAAAACTTTAATGGTGTCAAAAGTACCATAAGAACAATTTATGCATGTATACTTTCGGTGAATCAAATATATAAAGCGGTAAATGGGGGATAAAAAAGTTGGGAGTTGAAAGTGCGGAATGCGGAGTTAAACAGAAGAAAGTACTATTGTTCATCAGGGCTACAATTTACAAATGTCGGTTATAACCGACATTGCACTTCACTGCTCAAAAAACAGAAAAATCGAAAAGGCAGGTTTTAACCTGCCTTCTACGATGTGTTTTTTTTTAACCAATAGCAGTGACAAATGTCTTCAAGCGCTGTATTGTTTCGTCTTTACCAATAATCTCTACAATATCGAAAACATGAGGACCTTTACCAGCACCAACAAGAGCAAGACGAAATGGAGACATGACTTTTCCAAAACCAATCTCAGCATTCTCGAGCCATTGTTTTATTGATGTTTCAGTATTTGCTGAAGTAAATTCTTTAACATCCTCAAGTTTAACGATAAGTTGCTTCATTAAATCAGCTGTGTCTTCTTTTACTGCTTTCTTCATGAACTTCTCGTCATAAGTTTTGGGAGATTGAAAAAAGAAATAAGATTCTTCCCAAAGTTCATTCACAAAACTAACACGTTCTTTGAGCATTTCACAAATTCTCTCAACCAATGAGAAATCAGCGTTTATGCCTTTTTTATTTAAAAATGGCATATATAAATCAGCCAAATCTTTACCAGATTTAATAATCAAATATTGATGGTTAAACCATTTCGTTTTCTCAGGATCGAAACGGCTTCCACTTTTACCTACTCTATCAAGTGAAAAAGATTGGATTAATTCATCCATGTTAAATATTTCCTGTTCTGTCCCAGAATTCCAACCTAATAGTACAAGCATATTTACAACAGCATCTGGAAAATAGCCATCTTCTCTATATCCACGATATACCTCGTCACCAACATTCCACTGAACAGGGAAAACAGGAAATCCCAATTTATCACCATCGCGTTTACTAAGTTTACCCTTACCTGTTGGTTTCAAGATTAAAGGCAAATGAGCAAATTGAGGTGCAGTCCAACCAAATGCTTCATATAACAATACATGAAGAGGCATAGATGGCAGCCACTCTTCACCTCTAATCACATGTGTAATTTCCATTAAATGGTCATCAACAATATTTGCTAAATGGTATGTTGGTAAACCATCAGCTTTCATTAGAACTTTATCATCAAGTTCGCTTGTATTGAACTTTACATCTCCTCTAATTATATCGTTTAGCTCCAGAATTCGATCTTCTGGCATTTTAAATCTTAGAACATATGGAATATTTTTATTTAATAATTCATCCACTTCCTGAGAACTCAAAGCCAAACTGTTTTTCAAGTTCTTTCTTGATTTATAATTATATGTAAATACTTCTGATTTCGCTTCTGCTTCAAGTCTTAAACCTTCTATTTCATCAGCTGTGTCGAATGCCAAATAAACATCCCCTGAGTCTGTAAGCTGCTTGGCAAATCTTGCATACATCTCACGTCTTTCACTCTGACGGTAAGGTCCATAATTTCCTCCTTCACGAATACCCTCATCAAATTTTATCCCACACCATTCAAGTGAGTCCATAATATATTCTTCGGCTCCTTCAACAAAACGAGTTTGATCTGTATCTTCAATGCGAAGAATCATTGTTCCATTATTCTTCTTTGCAAATAGATAGTTAAACAAAGCTGTGCGAACACCACCTATATGTAATGGACCTGTTGGACTTGGGGCAAAACGGACTCTTGTCATAAAACTCAAAATTATTTAATCGCAAAGTTAAAAAAAAAAGAAGGGAGAGGAAATCTATTAAAATAAAATCCATTCAATTCAAAAAGAAAAACTCAAAATTTAATAATATCGAAATTTGATATATCTTTGTATTTGAACATTTTTGAAAATATTATGTTAACCAATAGCCAAATTGTTATTAATCCATAAAGGCTCCAACTTATGAAAAATGCGATTCATTTATTTTTTTTATTTACATTACTAATTATTACAAGCTCTACATTTTCACAAACACCTGGTTTAATTTTTGAACCGGCAGGATCATCTGCAGGTAAACTTGTTCTAGATCCAAATAGTGATGGGTATATTTCTGAAACAATAAATGGTTTCATCACAAGTGATAGAGATGAAAGTGAAATACCATTTATCCCATTAATTTTTCCAGGTTCAGAACCTGGCTCAGACATAAATGCAGGTCCTTCATGTGGCTTTACTGATTTTGTTGAATCAACCGATAACGATCCTGCTCAGAATTATTTTGATGCTTCTGGAAATTGGATATTTCGATTAAGAATGGCAAATGTATCTTCAAATGCAAAGAGTTACAGTATTTTTATTGACGCCAATCAACTTTTTGGACCAAGTGACCCAAATTATACTTCAAGCAACCCGGGTTTTGAAATGGAAATTGTTTTAGCGACAAAATTTGGTGTTTCTGTTTATGATCATAGGGCAAGCAATCCCACACCATGCATACCAATAATTAATTATCCCGGAGCAGATAACTATCAAAAAGCTATTGCATTATCAACTGTATGTGGAAGCACAAATTACTTTTTGGACTTTTTTGTAGACTTAGCAGACATTACAACAATATTTGGTTATGATAAAACAACTGTTTTTCGTTCAGCAATTAGTAGTAATTTGGCTGCAAACAAATCATCTATATGCAGTCAAGCAACCTCATCAGATTTGGGAGGAGTGCCTGCTGACTGTGGAAGCTTTGAATCTTGTTTGACAACAATAATTGAAAATCAGGCTCCATGTCCACCAGAAGATATTAACACAGGAAATTGCTTATCAATTTCTGCTACACCAATCATAACAGGCCCAATAAATACAGGTAGTACAAGCATATCTGGAACTTCAATCGAAGGAGATGGTACTATTATAGAGATTTTTGTAGATGGCATTTCTGTGGGCACAACTAGCGTAACAGCAGGTAGTTGGTCAATAAGTGACTTAACTACTTTAACATCTGGACAAGTTATAACTGCAAAATCTACTGCCCCTAGCAAAGCAGAATCAAGTATCAGTAATTCTGTTACTGTAGGAGCAACATGCACAGCTGATATTTTGACAGCTACAGATTGTGGAAAGGGTATTTCAGGAACTAGTGGTGTAGTAGGGGCAACTATAAGAGTATATCCAAACAACTCAACAACGACTTGGACTCCTACTGCTGGTTCAACTTGGAATACTGGAGGAACTATTACAGTAACAGCTTCTGGCACATTTCTTTGGAAAAGAAATTCCCAAACAGGTGAACAAACAGGATGTACTTCAGGTGGGGGCAATTTAATAACTGATGGCTCATATAGAATAACTCAACAATCTGGCTCACAATGTGAATCCCAAGGCGTTTGGGTATGTGTTGGCTCTTCTGTTACAACATCAATACCAACAATTACAACTAGTCCTATAAGCACTGCAACAACATCCATTTCGGGAACTGTTCCGAGTCCCGACAATATTGCTGGAATTACAGTATTTGTATACATCAATGGACTTAATGTAACTCAAGTTACAAGCACAGTTGGGGGCTCTTGGACAGCATCAGGCTTAAGTTTAAACGGATGTGATGTGATTACTGTTCAAGCACTTAATAACACAAAATGCATATCGGCAGTATCTTCAGATTATAATGTTATAGGAAGTCAATCTTCTGCTCCATCTATTAGTGGAGATTATTGTACCGCAACAAATATTACAAGTGTAAGTGGAACATCAACTGAAAATGATGGAACACAAATACAAGTATACAATAATGGTGTTACTACAGGAACACCAGCAACTGTAACAAATAGTGCATGGACAGCGAGTCCGATTTCAATACCCGCTGGAAATACAATTACAGCAAAGGCTACTGCTCCATGCAAATCACAAAGCGTTGCTTCAGCCGGAGTTGTTGTAAATGTTAAAAATACAAACATTCCTGTAATAACAACTGTCACAGTAACTGAAGGAGACACAAACATTACAGGAACGGGAACAAATGGAGATATTATTAGCCTATTTATTGATGACTATCCAATTTATACAGACCTTGCAGAAACAACATTAGCGACAACTACAGTAACTGGAGGAATTTGGACGATTAATACTATTTATTCCAGTGCTTTGTACGCTGGAGGAGAACTAACTGCAAAGGCCTCAACTGGAGCTAGTTGTTCGAGTAACGCATCAAACATTAAGATAGTTCAATGCTTACCACCTGCAACAAACAAAACAATCGAAGCAATTGAAGCAGACTATTGTCAGACTATTGAAGACGGGCAAATTAAAATCACAAATTCTGACCGCAATATTATTTATACGCCTGTTCTTAATGATGCAGGAAATACAGTTTTTGGGTACTCAAGCTTAGGTAATGGAAATGATCTAATTCTAAGAACTTATGGTATTGACGCAGTTCCACTCGATGTTACAGTTTCTGCAATGAAAATTGGTGGTACTGTTTGTGAAGGAATTAATACTAATACTGATTCTTTCAATACTCTATATTTAATCCCTGAAACAAAAACAGTAACTTCCAGTAAATATGAGATTTGTGACAAAGAGGCAGTTGACATAACAATACAAGCTACTGAACCCTCTATAAGATACAGGTTGTTAGAATCAGGAACATCAAATTATCTTGGGAGTACGATTGTTGGAGACGGAAATGATCAGGATATTAATACAGGCGAGATTTCAAATGAAATGGATATTGAAGTAATTGCCAGTATATATTATAGCATCCCTAACAAAACTTGTGAAACAACATTTGCAAATAAAATTAGTATAACTGCAGATCCTGCATGCGGAATAATTTTACCTATTGAATTATTGTATTTTCAACCTGAATGCGGATCAGTATCTGGAGTAATTATCAATTGGGCAACTTCTTCTGAAAAAAACAACGATTATTTTACACTATATCGCTCATTAGATGGAAAAAACTGGATAGATATTCAAACCATTCTAGGAGCTGGCAATTCCAATACAATAATTAATTATTCTATTACAGACATTGAACCAATGACTCACGATACATACTACAAATTAGCTCAAACAGATTTTGATGGAAACTCTAAAGAATTTGATATCGTAGCCATATATTGTAAGTTTGATCATAAAAAAATCCAATTATTCCCTGTACCAACAGATGCAATTTTAAATTTAACATTCTACAATGAACATCATACCATTGACTTACTTACAGTAAATATATTTGATATGTCAGGGCATCTGATTAAATCTGAACTATTTACTAGCGAAGCAGAACAAAACGATTTTGTCTTAAATGTGTCTGATTTGAAATCTGGAAATTATTTTATCCAAGTAATGTTAGGTTCAGACTATTTCTACACTAATCCTTTTATTATTTCAAGGTAATTTACCAATCAACAAATAAAAAACTGAATATCTTTTCTTAAATGATAAAATTTGTAAGGATTTTATCAATTAATTTACCTTGCCTATAGCAAAAAAAGTGGGAATGAAATGTTATATATATAAATAAAACACTATTTATTGATATTCAATTGGGAAAAAAAATATCTTTGTAAATTAAACAATTTAAATTGGTAATTTGCTCATGAAAAAGTTCATTTTTTTATCTAATTCAACAAGTTTATTCCAGATAAAAAATAAAACATTTTTTTCTATTATAATTACACTTCTACTTTACACAAATTCTGTATTTTCACAAACACCTGGTTTAATTTTCGAACCAGCTGGATCAGCTTCAGGTAGGCTTATTTTAGATCCAAATAGCGATGGCTATATTTCTGAAACTACTAATGGCTTCATAACCAGTGATAGATCTGAAAGTGAAATTCCATTTATTCCTTTAGTTTTTCCTAATACAGAGCCAAGTTCTGATTTAGATGGAGGACCTGATTGTGGTTTTACTGATTTTGTTGAATCTATTGATAACGATCCGGCTCAAAATTATTTTGACGCAGATGGGAATTGGATTTTCAGATTAAGAATGGCATCTACATCATCAAATGCAAAGAGCTATAGTATTTTCATTGATTCAAATGGTCTTTTTGGTCCTAACGACCCCAATTATACAGCGAGTAATCCTGGCTTTGAAATGGAAATTGTTTTAGCAACTAAATTCGGAGTCTATGTATATGATCATAGAATAAGCAATGCCACGCCTTGCGTGCCAATAATAAGCTATTCAGGAACAGATAATTATCAAAAAGCCATTGCTTTATCAACTATTTGTAGCAGCACAAATTACTTTTTAGACTTTTTTGTAGATTTAGCAGATATTACAACAATATTTGGATTTGACGAGACAACAGCATTTCGTTCTGCAATAATTAGCAATATGGCTGCAAATAAATCTACTATTTGTAATCAATCATCATCATCCGATATGGGAGGAGTTCCTTCTGATTGTGGAAGTTTCGAGTCTTGTTTAACCACTATAATTGAGAATCAAGCCCCTTGTCCTCCCGAAGAAATAAACGCTGGAAATTGTTTAGCAATTTCAGCACCACCTGTGGTAACAGGGCCGTTAAATACTGGTGCTACTGTAGTTTCAGGAACTTCAACTGAGTCGGATGGAACAGTTATCGAAATTTTTGTTGATGGAGTATCTGTTGGCACAACAACAGTCGCCAGCGGAATATGGTCAAAAACCGGACTAACTGCATTATCCTCAGGAGATATAATAACAGCAAAAGCTACTGCTCCTAGCAAAGCAGAATCAAATGTTAGCAATTCGGTAATTGTAGGTGCTACCTGCACAGCAGATGTTTTAACTGCTATTGATTGTGGTAAGGGGATTTCCGGAACTAGTGGTGTAGTTGGAGCAACTATAAGAATATATCCAAATAATTCAACAACAGCATGGACTCCTACTGCAGGTTCAACTTGGGATACTGGAACCTCAACGATTATTGTAACTGCAACCGGCACATTTCTTTGGAAGAAAAATTCCCAAACTGGTGAACAAACAGGATGTACTTCAGGTGGTGGTGATTTAATTGTTGACGGCTCCTACAGAATAACACAACAATCAGGTTCTCAATGTGAATCTAAAGGAATTTGGTTGTGTGTAGGCAGTGGAACTCAAACTGCAACACCAGCGATAACAACAAGTCCCATAACAACTTCTACAACATCTATTTCGGGAACAGCTACAATTGGTGCTACTGTATATATTAATATAAATAGTGTTAATGTTACAAGTGCAATAGCAGATGGAAGTGGAGATTGGACGGCCACAAGCTTGAGCTTTAACGGTTGTGATGTAGTTACGGCACAAGCACTAAATAGTACAGATTGTATTTCGGCAGCATCTACAAGCTCAAATGTCTCAGGAAGCCAAACTTCTGCACCTACAATTAATGGAAATTATTGCACTACAACAAATATTACCACAGTAAACGGAACTTCAAAAGAAGATGACGGGACTTCAATACAAGTTTATAATAATGGCGTTGCAACAGGAGCAGCTGTGACTATAGCAAATGGTGTATGGACAGCTACACCAGTTATGATTCCTGCCGGAAATACAATTACAGCAAAAGCAACTGCAACTGCAACTTGTAAAACACAAAGTCTTGCATCAACAGGAGTAGTTGTTAGCAGCAAGAATACAAATATCCCTGTAATTACAACAGCGGTTATAACTGAAGGCAACACAAGCATTTCTGGAACAGGAACTAACGGAGATGTAATAAGTCTTTTTATTGATGGATTTCCAATTTATACAGACTTGGCTGAAACAACTCTAGCAACTACAACTGTAGCTTTAAGCGTTTGGACAATCAATACTATTTATTCTACTGCCTTATACACAGGTGGAGATGTAACAGCAAAAGCTACAACTGGTGCAGGATGTGCAAGTAACGAATCAAACATTAAAACAGTTCAATGCTTACCACCTGCTACAAACAAAACAATTGAAGCAGTTGAATCAGACTATTGCCAAACTATTGAAAACGGGCAAATTAAAATTACAAATTCAGATTCTTTTGTTATCTACACTCCAGTTCTTACAGATGCTGGGAATACAATATTTGGTTATTCTGTCTTAGGCAATGGTAGTGATATATATCTAAAGACTTATGGAATTGATGCAGTTCCACTCGAAGTAACGATTTCTGCAATGAAAATTGGTGGGGCTGTTTGTGAAGGGATTAATACAATTACAGATTTTTTCAACACATTATACCTATTACCCTCAACCAAAACCGTAACTGCCAGCAAAAATGCCATTTGTGACCAAGAAGCTGTTGACATTACAATTCAGGCCACAGAAGCATCTGTCAGATATAAGTTATTAGAATCCGGCACATCAAATTACCTTGGAAGTTCTATAACTGGTGATGGAACTAATCAAGACATTAATACAGGAGCTATTTCTAATGAAATGGATATTGAGATAATTGCGAGTATTTATTATAGTGTTCCTGACAAAACTTGTGAAACAACATTTACCAGCAAAGTTAGCATAACGGCAGATCTTGCATGTGGGTCAATTTTACCTATTGAACTATTATATTTTCAACCTGAATGCGGAACAGAGGAGGGCATAATTATAAATTGGGCTACGTCTTCTGAAAAAAACAACGACTTTTTCACCCTTTTACGTTCAACCGATGGGAAAAACTGGGTGGAAATTCAAACAATTGCTGGTTGTGGAAATTCAAACAAATTAGTTACCTATTCCACAACTGACTTTGAACCAATGACTCATGCTCCCTATTACAAATTATCTCAAACAGATTTTGATGGAAATACTAAAGAGTTTGACATTGTTGGAATATATTGCAAGTTTGATCATAAAAATATACAGTTATTTCCTGTACCAACAGATGCAATTTTAAATTTAACATTCTACAATGAACATCATACAATTGATTTACTTACAGTCAATGTATTTGATATGTCAGGGCATCTGATTAAATCTGAACCATTTACTAGCGAAGCAGATCAAAACGATTTTACATTAAACGTATCTGATTTAAAATCTGGAAGTTATTTTATCCAAGTAATGTTAGGCGCTGACTATTTCTACACTAATCCTTTTATTATTTCAAGATAATTAACAATTTTGTAAAACAAAAAGCTGTTATCTTTTCTCAAATAATAAAATTAAAAAAAATCAGAATTTGGAACAATCAAACTCTAGATTTTTATTTTACTTTTGCTGTAAACAAATCTACTAAACTATGGCGGGCTCAGTTACAACAAGTAATACATCTGAAACAAGCAGCACAGGACAAAGCACAAATTATCCAGCACTAACGATTTTAGTGACAGTCTTTTTCTTTTGGGGATTTATTGCAGCAGGAAATTCAGTATTTATTCCATTTTGTAAACATTACTTTTCACTAGACCAATTCCAGAGTCAGTTAATCGACTTTGCTTTTTATCTTGCATACTATCTTGGAGCTTTAGGTTTGTTTGCTTATGGAGCATTTGGAGGCAATGACCCTGTTGCAAAAATGGGTTATAAAAAATCTATTGTATTTGGATTATTATTTTCTGCAATTGGTGCAGCTGCAATGATTTTTGCAGTTGAAGCCAATGCTTTTAATGGTATGCTGATTGGTTTGTTTATTGTAGCTTTAGGCTTCTCACTACAACAAACTGCTGCAAATCCATTTGCAATTTCACTTGGTGATCCAGCAACAGGCGCAGGAAGGATTAATCTTGGAGGAGGAATAAACTCTTTCGGAACTGCCATAGGTCCAATTGTCGTAGCAATAGCTTTGTTTGGATCAACTGCTGCAATAACAGATGACAAAATAGCTTCTCTTGGTCTTGATAAAGTAATGATTTTATATTCTGCAGTAGGACTATTGTTTTTATCTGCAGCTGCATTATTTTGGTTTTCAAAAAAAGTTCCATCAGGAGTTTCAACAGAGAAAACTGAAAAATCGAACAAAGCATTCTTTGCCTTATTAATCATGACCATATTACTTATTGTAATGTTTGCTCCGGTTTTTCAGTCATATACAAAGGATGTTACTAATTTAACAAAAGAAGCACTAAATTCATTAGAGACATACCGTTTAGGTTGGTTATTTGGAGCTTTAGCTGTTGTTATTATTTCATTATTAATCATAAAATCCAGAGCAGCAAAAAATCCTAAAGGTTGGGGAGCGATGCAATACCCACAACTTGTTTTAGGCATGCTAGCAATTTTCGTTTATGTCGGTGTTGAGGTAGCTATTGTAAGTAATTTTGGCGAATTATTACACAAACCTGCGTTTGGTGGATATAAAGCAAGCGAAGTTGCTCCATTTATTTCGATGTATTGGGGTAGTTTAATGATAGGACGTTGGACAGGTTCTCTTGCCGCTTTTAAATTAAAACCAGGACTTAGGAAGGTCTTAATGTTTGTTGTTCCTTTGGTTGCATTTGGTGTTGTATTAGGAGTTAATGCACTATCACAATATGATATTAAACCTTTGTTATTTTATGTACTACTTGTTTTAGTTCAAATTGCAGCATTCTTCTTTACAAAAAATAAACCTGTAAAGACATTATTAGTATTTGGAGTTCTAGGAATTGTTATGATGTTAGTTGGTATTTTCACTACAGGAAACATTGCGGTATATGCCTTTATGAGTGGTGGTTTATTCTGTTCTATTATGTGGCCGGCTATTTTCAACTTATCTCTAGCAGGTTTAGGGAAATATACGACTCAGGGCTCAGCATTTTTAGTAATGATGATACTTGGTGGTGCAGTTTTACCTCCTATGCAAGGAAAAATTGCTGATTTTCTACAATCAGGATCAAATGTTGAAGGATTTGGCATACATATGTCATACTGGCTTCCTGTTGCTGCATTTGCATATCTTACTTTCTTTGCATTCTATGTTAATAAAATATTGAAGAGACAAGGAATTGATTTTGATAAATCATAGTTTCTGAAATTAAAGTAATAGTTTTGTTTTAATTACAATTAATTAAAACCATGTCCAATGATAAAGTTAATCACAGATAAAGAAATTTACACATCAGTAATAATTGGCAAAATCCCAAAAGCTAAAAAGTACTTATGGATTGGAACTGCTGATATTAAAGACATGTATATCAATAAAAATGGTAAGATGAGACCATTCTTGGAACTATTAGCTGATTTAATAAAACAAGGTGTAAAAATTAGATTAATACATGCAAAAGAACCTGGCAAGAACTTTATGCAAGACTTTGACAAATATCCTGCTCTATTTAAAGGCCTCGAAAGAATGCTATGTCCTCGTGTTCATTTTAAACACATAATAATTGATGGCAATTTTGCATATTCCGGCAGTGCAAACCTGACTGGTGCAGGAATGGGCTCAAAAAGTGAAACCAGACGAAACTTCGAAGCTGGATTTATCACAGATGAGCAAGAGCATATTGATGCAATATCCCAGCAATTCGACGATG
This sequence comes from uncultured Bacteroidales bacterium, assembly GCA_964622935.1. Lineage (GTDB taxonomy): Bacteria > Bacteroidota > Bacteroidia > Bacteroidales > ML635J-15 > Bact-19. The sequence continues at coordinate 27,304 of CAZUQY010000005.1, forward strand.
TTTGGATTGGTAAACATTGTAAATTATGTAATAGAAAAGAATATTGTACAGATTGTCCGATAAAGTAATTGATTAAAATGATAATTTTATGCATTGTAAAATATTTTTCAATATTTTTACACTAATGAAAATAAGAAAGCTAGCATTATTATCATTCATTTTTCTAACAGTTGGCATAACAACAATATCACAGGTTAATCCACCATGTGATTTTGATTATGGCAACAGCGCAGATGAAGAAAACATTATTCTGCAAATGCGTTATGGTGAAATACCTAACGCCATTAATGCAATACATCAGGGCATGGACTCAAGAGGCATAATGCTTGGATGCGCTCAAATTTCGTTAACTTACGAAAGTCCAAACATCAATAAACCTACCCTTTCAGAAGTTGAAAACATATGGAATAACGTGATTATTCCCCAAATTAACAATATAGAAATTTCATGCCCACGACCTGGAAGATACGAAAGCAACATAGCGCTTGGAGCATATTACGCAGCTTTAGCAGGATATTATGCTAATTATGAAAAACTAGAAGAAATCAGCAACAGCATTTATGATCAACAATATGCAGAATGGAATTGTTATGATATAAACATTAGATACGAAGGTGTATTTGCATATGCTAATTTTAATGAATCACACGAATGCTATATTGACGGAATTATTGGAAGCTCAACAAATCAAATTTGTGAAAACATACCTAACCTTTGCAAAGAGTATAACAATGGTCTATTTGCAGGGAATACCTTTGCAGTAGGTTCTCAATACGATGACTTAAGCTGGTATGATGGAGGTATGGCTTATGATCATGCATGGGTTGGAATTCAACTAATTGAAGCCTCCATTCAACAATCCAACCAATTACTAAAAGAAAAATACAGACAATCTGTAAGTCTGGCTGGTAATTTTGCAATTAATGAATACTGTGTTAAAAACCATAATTATACAGCTAAACTAATCTGGCTACTCGCAGAGCTATATGCATGGTCAGGAGACAATATTTACAAAGATGAGCTAAACTACAAGTTAGATAAGAACTTAATCCCAGGTATTTTATATGATTCCAACAATGATGGTTTTGTAGATAACACCACTCCTCCTATTGCATTCAACGAACTAACCGAAAATGCACAAACACCAGGAAGAATGTGGGACGCACACAATTCTATAATTTGGTACCAAGCCATGAATGCATGGGCACTTGCCGAAGCATATGTTGCTTTTCGAGATAGAGGAGATACGGAAAGAGCTGAAGAACTAAAGCCTTACGTAATCGAAATGATAGATAATATTGCAAACGAAATCCTAAATCAAGGAGTAATAACTCCTGACCAACTTGGCACACGTGATATTACTTATGCATTATTAATTGCTATCTGGAAAATTGCACAATACGAAAACGAATCTCACACAAATTGGGAAAATGCTGCTTGGGCAATGTGGAATTCAGGATATTTCGATACATATAGCACTCATTCTGTTTGTGTTGGATTATACTTAATTGTATTGAATAATACTCCATATGAGAAACTAAATGTTAGAGAGAATTATCAATTAAGAACGCCAATAAGTACAACTGACTCAGAATTTTCAATTTACCCTAATCCATTTAACAATGAAATAACCATTAGTTGTAACAATAATAATTTAAATCATAATGTTGCAATGTTTGACATTAGTGGAAAAAAAGTTTACGAAAATAAAAAAAATGAAAATGTGATTAATACAAACTTCCTAGAAAAAGGAATTTATATAATTAGACTGTACAATAATAGCACAACAATTCAAACCGAGAAAATTATAAAACTATGACTCAAAAGCCTTTATATCTTTGTCTAATACTTATCATTTTTTCGACAAGTTTGGCAAAAGCCCAACAACTCAAACTAAACACCACAAATAAAGAAACCACCTATTTTGTTGGGGATACTATATATTTCACGTTAAAGATTCTTGACGAAGACAACTCAACAGTTTTCACAAGTTGGGAATCCATTTTTAAGAATTTGCCAGTTCCTGAAATAAATGAATTTATTGTACCATCAGAACCTGGTGAAGTTAAAATCGGTCCTTTTAAATTAAATTACGATAATAGAGACATCCAATCCAATAGCTTAATCATAGAAATCTGGGAAGATAAATATAAAGGTGAAGTTATTTTTATTGGATT
>CAZUQY010000006.1:0-25893 GCA_964622935.1 uncultured Bacteroidales bacterium
AAAGAGTAATTTCGTTCTATGAGGTCCCAGGAGTTTCTAAATGAATGTGGAATTTCGATTTTGAAACTTCCGGTAATAGCATTAAAAATAAAACATGAACTTAGACGGGAAATAAAGAACATAAAACCTTTTAATGGAATTATTGATGCTTTACACGAAATGAAAAATGCAGGATTTAAGATAGGTGTTATGAGTTCTAATTCAGTTATCAATATTAGAGCATTCCTTAATCACAATGATATTCCCGATATTTTTGAATTTGTACATTCCGGTAAGAATGTTTTCGGAAAAGATAAGGTTATTTTGCGATTGCTGCATAAATATAAAATTAGTAGAAACGCTGTAGTTTATGTTGGTGACGAAACACGAGACATTGATGCGCTAAAGAAAATTAAAATACCTATAATTGCTGTGAGCTGGGGATTTAATTCGCACGAGATCTTGCAAAAACAAAATCCTGATTATCTGATTGACAGTCCTTCGAATTTGTTAGAAACGGCGTTGCTAGCTTAGTTTAAACTTTAATTACTAAAATTCTGGTTTTTGTGTTACTTGGATTATTTATATAATGCTCGCTTCCTGTTAGGCGAAGAATCTCGAAATTATTTGTGCAATTAAATTAGAATTAAACAATGGCTGTACATTTTATGATTTGAACAATCAAGAGATTGGATTTGTTATTAAGAAAGAATTATTAATAACAAAAAAAATAAAACCAAAATTATGAAAAAAGCATATAGTTTATTAGTTGCGATTTTAATTGGATTGACTCTATTTGGTCAAATGCCTATGTTAGGAGACAAAGCTCCTAAGTTTGAAGCAAAATCAACAAAGGGAGATATTAGTTTTCCAGGTGATTATTATGGGAAATGGAAGATATTATTTAGTCATCCGGCTGATTTTACACCAGTTTGTACAACTGAAATAATTGAATTGTCATTTTTACAGGATGAGTTTAAAAAACAGAATACTCAATTAGTCGTTTTGTCAACAGATGGACTAAATAGTCATCTTGATTGGGTAAAGTCGATGGAGGCGATTGCTTATAAAGATAAAGGCGCAGTAAAAATAGAATTCCCAATAGTTTCAGATGTTGGATTAGATATTTCAAAGCAGTATGGAATGATTCATCCTAATAGTAGCTCAACGCATGATGTGCGTGCAGTTTTTATTATTAATCCAGATGATAAGATTTGTTCAATTTTGTATTATCCGGATAATGTTGGTCGTAACATTGACGAAATATTACGTACTTTAATCGCATTACAGGAAGTTGACAAAAAAGATAGACTTACTCCAGCCAACTGGCAAATAGGAGATGACTTAATGTTGAAAACTCCCGTTTCTCAAGAAGATGCCAAAAAGCTCGAATCAAAGAAAAATCTTTATTCTCTTGCATGGTATCTTTGGTTTGAGAAAGAATAAATTTTATCCAAAAAGGTGGGATAAATGAATTAGAGTAGTTTCGTTTTTGTTGTTGGTTTTGGTGCTTTTACAACCAAAATCCTTGCAACAGAGTCTGACTCATTATATAAGCAATGAATAATGTCTTTTGGACTTTCCACTAAAGAGTTAGCTTCCACTTCAATTTTCTCGCTTCCAACTAAAACATGAGGTGTTCCTTCTAAAATAAAGAAGAATACATCAACAGGTGTTATATGTGGTTTTAATGCTTCACCTGGCTGCAAAGTAATATGATTTGCTTGAGCAGTATCCTGGTCATACATTTTTTTCACATCTACTTTATGTGGTGTGTCATTGATCTCAGTATCTTGAACTTTTCTAATTATCATAATTGTAATTTTTAGTTAACTTAGTTGAGCTCGCAAGCTCAGTTGTTATTTTCTATAATATATTCAATCAAACATTTACAACCTCCACATACTGTTCCAGCTGCAGTTTTTCCTCTAACCTTGTCAACAGTATCACATCCGTGATTTTTTATTGCATCAATAATTTCACTTTCAGTAACATCATTGCACATGCAAATAATTTTTCGTTGTTCTCCATTTTAAATTCTGTTTGTTAAATTGGTATAAGGACCGATGACCTTAAATTTAGTAATTTTTAGTCACCGGTCTTTATTGTTTTATTTTAACAAATTAGTCCATGAAAAGTTTGATGTCATCGTCTACAGATCCAATACCTGCGATTCCGAAATTATCAACTAATACTTTAGCTACATTTGGAGATAAGAATGCTGGCAATGTTGGGCCTAAGTGAATATTCTTAACACCTAATGAAAGTAATGCTAGTAATACGATAACAGCTTTTTGCTCATACCATGCAATATTATAAGCAATTGGTAAATCGTTGATATCGTTTAATTCGAATACATCTTTAAGAGTTAATGCGATAACTGCTAAAGAGTAAGAGTCGTTACATTGACCTGCGTCAAGTACTCTTGGAATTCCTCCGATATCACCTAATTCTAATTTATTGTAACGATATTTTGCACAACCAGCAGTAAGAATTACAGTGTCTTTTGGTAATTGATCAGCAAACTCTGTATAATAGTCACGTGATTTCATTCTACCATCACAACCGGCCATTACAAAGAATTTCTTAATTGCTCCACTTTTCACAGCAGCAACAACTTTATCAGCTAAAGCAAGAACTTGATTGTGAGCAAATCCACCTACGATTGTACCAGTTTCGATCTCTATTGGAGAATCACACTTTTTAGCGTGCTCAATAATTGCAGAGAAATCTTTTGCTTTTCCATCTTCGCGTGCTGGAATATGAATAGCTCCTGTTAGTCCTGATGAACCAGTTGTGTAAATCTTATCAGCATATGCAGCATTCTCCATTGGAGGAACGATACAGTTTGTTGTGAAAAGGATTGGTCCGTTAAATGATGTAAATTCTTCTTTTTGTTTCCACCAAGCATTTCCGTAGTTACCTACAAAGTGCTCATATTTTTTAAATGCTGGATAGTAGTGACCAGGCAACATTTCAGAGTGAGTATAAATATCTACTCCTGTTCCATCAGTTTGAGCAAGAAGCTCCTCAAGGTCTTTCAAATCGTGACCACTAATTAAGATAGCAGGGTTATCTCTAACACCGATGTTAACTTCTGTAATTTCTGGATTACCATAGCTTTCAGTATTAGCTTTATCTAAAAGAGCCATTACATCAACGCCAAATTTACCACACTCTAATACTAAAGCTACTAGTTCGTCAGCAGATTTCTCTTCTGTTGTTGCAATAAGTGCTTTGTGCATAAATGCAAGAACTTCGTCGTTTGTATATCCTAGGTTGAAAGCATGTTCAGCATAAGCCGCCATACCTTTTAAACCATAAGTTAAAAGCTCTTTAAGTGAGCGTACATCTTCGTTCTCAATTGATAAAACACCAACTAATTTGCTTTTGCGTTCAAATTCTTCAACTGTATCAGCTGTCCAACTTGCACATGAATGCATCTGCTCAGGTAATTTTCCACCAGCATTTAAGAATGCAGTTTTAATTTCTTCGCGAACTTTAAGACCTTCTTTGATTTTTGCTACGATAGCTTTCTCATCAAAGTTTGCGTTTGTAATTGTTACAAACAATGCTTCAAATACAAAATTGTCTGCTTTTGAAATATCAGCTCCAACCTCTTTTGCCATTTGAGCAAATGTTGATACACCTTTACTTACATAAATCAATAAGTCTTGCATGTTTGAAACCTCATCGGTTTTTCCACATACTCCCTTAACTGTACAGCCTGTTCCTTTTGCTGTTTCCTGACATTGATAACAAAACATTGACATAATTTTTATTTTTTTAAATTTCTATTCTATTTATTTCTATTCTTCTTTCACTTTTATGTCGGTCATCCGTCTCCGGACACCGGTCATTCTAAACCCAGTCTTCTTGTAAAATGTCTCCATTAACACCTACAATAATCGCTTTCACTGGAACTTTTCTGCTTGCATTTTGTAATGCTTGCTGAACAAATCTTAACATTCCACCGCAACATGGAACTTCCATCATTACAACAGTTATTGTATTTACTTTAGCTCCATCAACAAGAGCAGTTATTTTATCTACATAAGATTCTGTATTAGAGTCTAATTTTGGACAAAAAATTGCCAAAGTTTTACCTTCTAATAATTCTGGGTGAAAATTACCCATACTAAATGCAACACAGTCAGCTGCTAAAACTAAATCTGAACCCTGAAAATGCTGAGCATTTGGATTTATTAAGTGCATTTGCACTGGCCAGTGTCTTAATGCTGAAGGTATTGGTTTTGTTGAACAACATGAAGATGATGTTTCTTCTGGTCCATTTATTACTCTCTCTGCAGAACCTGCACAACCACAGCCTGAAGCTGGTTGATCAATTGAATTGTGTACTTCGCTTTTCATATCGTTTAAATCAAATCCTAATTTTTCTTTATTTAGTGTTAAATAATCCATTGCCAATTTAAAAAACTCGTTTTCGTTATGATCTAGTAAATGCTTCATATGAGCAACAACTACATTTTTCCCCTTTGGAATCATGTCTATCATAACAGCAACTTCATCATATGGAACAGCTTCTCTTTTTTCAATAGTAATTGCACCTTGTGGACAGTGTCCAAGACAAGCTCCAAGCCCATCGCACATTAAATCGCTAATAAGTCTAGCCTTACCATCAATTATTTGTAGAGCCCCTTCATGACAATTTGGAACACATAGCCCGCATCCGTCACATAAGTCCTCATCTATTTTTACCATTTCACGTATCATAATTGTAAATTTTATGTATAACTTTGAGACAAAAATAGGATTAAAGAGAATACGATACCTGTAACATTTGTTACAAAACAGAAATAAATTAGTATATTTGTACGAAAATGCCGGAATATGAATAAAATACTTGCAACATGTCCATTATTTAAGGGGGTCTCACCAGAAAAAATCGCAGAAATATTTGATAATATTTTTTTTAAGGTAAAGAAATATGACACAAGTGAGATTATTGCATATCAGGATGATGAGGTGGAGCATTTGATGATTGTATTAGATGGTACTGCAAGAGGGGAAATGGTAGATTTTTCTGGGAAAACAGTAATCATAGAGGAAATTGAAAGTCCAAGGCCATTAGCTCCCGGATTTATTTTTGGGATGAAAAATAGATTTCCTGTAAATATTGTCTCTCAGACAAAAACAACAGTAATTAAGATCCAGAAGCCTGAGTTTGTGAAAATGTTGCAGTTAAATGATAAGTTATTGGTTAATTTTATGAATAATGTTTCTGGTCGGGCACAGTTTTTAACCCAGAAGATAAAGTTTTTATCCTTTAATTCAATAAAAGGCAAAATGGCATTTTATATTTTGAATTTATCAAAGAATACTAATTCAAATTATGTTACTTTACCTGTTTCACAATCAAAACTTTCCGATTTGTTTGGTGTAGCAAGACCATCTTTAGCTAGAGCAATACGAGAAATGCATAATGATGGGGTTGTTGAGGTTAAAGCAAAAGAAGTACGAATTATTGACAGGGATGCTTTGGTGAAGTTGTTAAACTAGAAAACGATGAGTTTATAGAACTTTTTTTGTTTTTTCTCCCTATATTTGTGACAAGTTAAAACATTGTTAATGAAGCGTTTTCTTCAAATATTACTGATAATTTTTCCTGTAGCTCTTTTTGCACAGGATTATCCGCTTACGGGACATTTTCAGAATCTGAATGAGAAGGATATCTATTATAGTAGCAACTCAACTTTAATTAGACCGGCTACTGGAGTAGAAAATGAGATTTACGAGAGTTTGATATATACAACAGCAAAAGATTCAAGCAAGTCATGGCTTAACAGAAAATTGTTTCATGAGCATTTTGTTGTTCAAGAAGATGAACATTTAAAATTATTACTTGACCCAATTGTTGATTTTCGAATTAATAAATCGATAAATAGTTTTTATCATAACCCTTCGTTTGGGTATCTTAATACAAGGGGAATTCTTATTAATGGGAATCTTGATTCAAAAGTGTTCTTTAATACTTCATTTTTTGAAAATCAAGGAGTTTTCCCCGATTATATTAATGAATATTATGAGACTTTTGGTGTAATCCCGGGATATGGTAGGGTTAAACCTCTTTCGGGATTTAATGAATATGATTTTGCTGCAGCTTATGGTAATATTTCCTTTAAAGCAAATGAACGTATTGATTTTACAATAGGATATGACAGGCTTTTTATAGGCGATGGATATCGTTCTATGATATTATCTGATTATGCAGCGCCAATGATGTATCTCAAATCTTCTGTAAAGTTTGGTAGATTTGAGTATAACAATATATTTACTAAAGCTATTAATCCAAACTTTAATAATGTAATTGACCTTGATCAAGCGACAAATGTGAACAGTCTATATCCTTCTAAATTTATTTCATACAATACACTAACTTATAATCTTAATTCTGCTTGGCAATTTTCTCTGTTAGAAGCATTGGTGATGTCTGATGAATTACCCAACTGGAAAGTTCCGTTATATACGATATCACCCTTTTTTAGGACAGCCTATATTGATAAATCAAATTTGACAAATAATCTTATAGGAACAAATATTACTTGGCAAAACCAAACAATAGGAATTTTTTATGCTCAAGCGATTTTAGATAATTGGAATGTTTGGAACGAACCTATAGTCGCAATGCAGTTTGGATATAAAAGCTTCAACTTTTTAAATGTCAAAAATCTGTATTTGCAGCTTGAATATAATATGACTAATTATAATGCTTACAAGAATACAAATAATGGATTGCATTATGGCCATTATAATCAGCCACTAGCTCATCCTGCAGGGAGTGATTTTGATGAATTTCTCATGATAAGTGCATTTACATTCAAACGATTTGAATTACTTGCAAAAATTAATTTTCTCAAAGTTGGGACAGAAGATATTTTCGACTATTATCCGGCAAATGATTATAGTGCATTTAACAGCTCAACTTCAACAGCCCCATGGATAGTGAATTCAGATTTCCAGATTATTTATTATATAAATAGGGTAACTAGATTACAGGTTTTTGTAGGAATCAATCCTAGGATAGATTTTATTAGAAATGCTGACGATTGTTTTATTCAAGCTGGTCTTAGAACTGCAATACGAAGTAATTATTACGATTTTTAGATGAAACGGATTTTTGTACATATTATGTTTTTGACATTTGCAACAGCAGTATTTGCACAGAATATTCCTGTACGAGATCCATCTTTTATTCGTGATATTGAAAAATCTTCCTTGTCTTTAGATAAAAAAGAACATTCGGCAATTAAGCCATTTTATTTTGCTGACTATAAAGATGTTTGTGTTGATTCGGCTCAATATGAAAAGAGTTTTTTATATTATGGATGGAAAAATAAGTCGGATAAAAAGCGTGCATCATTTTATGCATTACCTGTTTATGAAGTTTTTAACTGGTTTGAGTTTGATGATGAATTTGATTATCGTTATAATATGCATTTTGGAGGATTATTTGACTACTCTTTGGGAGAAAAGTTTGGCGTAAGTTATCAATTGTCTACCTGGATATTAAACGTGCCAGATTATCAGAAAGAAAGACGTTTAGGTACTATTTATTACAATCTTGGTATGGCTCAAAATAGGAGTAATGTTCTAATTGAAAATGACTTGCATATAACATATTCTCCTTATAGTTTTTTAAAGCTTGAATTGGCAAATAGCAAGAACTTTTATGGTGATGGATACAGATCGTTTTTATTATCTGATTTTGCTTCGAATTATCCTTATTTTAAATTGGAAACTTCGTTTTTGTCAATAAAATATTCTTGCGTTTGGGCTGTGCACAAAACATTTGCACTAGACGCTTCTAGTATTTCTGGTATGGATTTCAACTTCAGAAATAAGTTTGATGTTTTTCATTACCTAGATTGGAAGATTGGAAAGCGATTAAATCTAGGCTTATTCGAGGCAATCATTACTCGAAAAGAGGGGTTCTTTGACTTTGAATATTTAAACCCAATAATTTTTTTCCGTCCGGTTGAGTTCTCTCTCGGCTCAGAAGACAATGCTCTTTTGGGAACTAATGTGAAATTTATAATTAACGACAGAAATGCACTTTACGGGCAATTTGTTTTAGATGATGTAATTGTGGGACAGCTAATCAATGATATACGGCATAGTGTAAATCCTGATTATGTCGGGGAATATGGTTGGTTTGCAAATAAATGGGCAGCCCAGTTTGGAATTAAGTCTTATGATATTTTTAAAATTAAAAATCTGGATTTCTTTACAGAAGTTAATATTGCCCGTCCATATATTTATTCCCATTCCAATCCGGAACAGAACTACTCTCATTATAATCAGGCATTAGCACATCCTCTTGGAGCAAATTTTGTTGAGTCTGTTTCTGGGGTGTCATACTTAGGTAAAAGGTTTACGACAGATGCTAAATTAATGTATGCAATTGTTGGAGCAGACACTTTAGGGACTCATTTCGGGCAGGACATATACAAACCTACAATGGATGGAAACCAAGCTTATTCATATGTTGTTAATTCCTACGGAAATACAATTTTACAGGGCATTAGGACAGAAATGATTACAGCAAAGATTGACTTTGGTTTTATCCTTAAGGAGAACAAAAACCTTTCGGTAAATCTCGGATATTTATTTCGTTATTCAAATCCTGAAATTGGGGATGTTACAACTCAAAACATAATCCTTTTCGGTATAAAATCTAATTTTGTTAAGCGGGAAATGTTATACTAATAATCCAATAATTCAATAATCGAATTACGAATTAGCCTTCTTTAATTTCTTTAATCTTGAAAGAGATAGTGAATTGAAGTTCTTTTTTAGCCAAGAGAAATAGAAACTTAGTTTCTTCTTTGGTGAGTGGTCCCATGTCATTTGGCATGAGTAGCAGGCTTTATCGTCGCAGAGAAAAAACTGAGGATTTTCTTTTAAAACACTCATTTCGATTTCAAGAGTTTTTTTCATTGAAGTATACAATCCGTTTGCTTCGCCAATTTTATCGTATCCTATAACAGCACCATGCTCATGATAAAGTGGGATGAATTTTGGAAATCCATGAGCACAACCTCCATTCCAGTTTACTTTGGCAAGTTTCACTTCTCCATTTACGTTACGATACATTGTACCAATGTTTTGTAAAGTTCTTTTAAGTCCCAAAAGATCAATGGCAACATGTGTTGTACCAACACCTGCAACTTGTTTGCCTATGGTTAGGTTTACAGCATCTAACTCACACATTTTTTCTAAAATTTCGTAACCACCTGATTCAGGAGTATGTGCTTCACAAAGTTCTTTAGCAAATTTTCCGATTGCTGCGAATTTCTGTATGGGATGCTTACTACGAACCATATCTGGATGCTTTAGCATTGCATTAGCAAAAACTCCAGCATAAGAAGGCGTATGGTCATAAGCAATTTTTCGCTTTTGTTCATCGGTTAGGGGTAGTGGAAAAACAGTAATAAATGCATCTGAAATCAATGTTCCTTCAGGTCCAACCACTTCAAGCAGAGCGTCTAGTAATGTATTTGCGCCACCTTTAACTTTGCCAATTGAACGCATTGAAACCTTAAGGTGTAATAAATCACCCTGTTGTATACCAACTTTTATAAGGTCTTTAACAAGATCATCTTTTGTAAACACTTTTTCCATAAAGCAAAAGTACAAATATTTTTTTGCCATGAATACACGAATACATGAAATATGAATTTAATTCTGACAATATTCGTGCATTAGTGACCATTTTTAGATTGCGAAGCTTTCTTTAATTTCTAATTCTATTAACCACAGATACACAAATAAACCGGATTTACATTAAATTTCTTTTAAGATTCGTGCATTAGTGGTCATTTATAGATTGCGTAGCTTTACTTGAATTTAGGATGCTATTTGCCATGGATACACGGATATATGAGGGTTACATTTATTATTGTAATATTCGTGCATTAGTGCCCATTAGATTCCGTTTAATGTTTTGCACGAAATTTGCATTAAAACACATGTTCTAAAGAAAACATCAGACAAAATTGCCATGAAAACAAAATTTATCATATTTACACTCTTCCTATTGGTGTCCCTTGTAGGAATTTCTCAAAACAAAGGAGATTTTAGAATTGGGACTTATGGACAAATCACTTCTTTTGAAAAAAACCTTATTCCTCAATATGGTATTTCTGGAGAATGGTTCGTTGCTAATAATTTCAGCTTAAACTACAGATACGGTATGGGAACTAATTTAAACGGCGATATTACCGGTCATATAAATCCAGCAATATTATTAGTTGCATTTGCTGCAAGTTATCCAGCTGCAGTTTTAGGTGTTTTGATGATTTCCGAAGGTGTTAGCTATCATATACCCATTAGTGATTTTGTAGAGTTTGCCCCATATTTAAATCCATTAGGTGCAGAGATTAATCTATATGAGGATAATTCGTTTGTTTTTTCTGGTGCTACAGGAGTTAATATCTATTTTAAGCATTTTACTCCGATCGAAAATCTTTTAGTTTCGTTTACTGCAGGGGCAACAATAATTTATCGTGATAGTAATGTTCTACCTACAGTTGGATTGACATTAAGCTATGATTTTAGGTAAAAATTTTATAAATCGAGCCAAATTGACTTACTGCAGTTCTCAAATTTCATATTCTTTCTTTTGAATAATCCATAAACTGCTGATCCACTCCCAGACATTTGAGCATAAATAGCACCTTTGTCGTAAAGCTCTTGTTTTATTTCGTTTAGGATAGGATACTCCAAAAAAATAGAAGATTCGAAATCATTTTTAATATTGTTTTTCCATTCTTCTATCGGTAATTGAATTAAATCTGATAGTTTTTTTTCTGGAATATGAGGTTTGCAATTTTTATACGCATTTGCAGTATTTACTAAAACCTTAGGTATGCAAAGCAACAAGTAAAACCCAGATAAGTCTAGTTGTACATCTGCAAATTGAGTTCCGATATCACTAGCAAGAACTGGTTTATTCTTCACGAAAAATGCACAGTCAGCACCAATAGAAGCTGCATACTCAATTAAGATATCTTCGCTTAGATTTAGTTTAAACATTTTGTTAAGCATAAGTAGTGTTGAAGTTGCATCTGAAGATCCAGAACCTAATCCAGTTCCAAATGCTACATTTTTGTAAAGGATAATCTTAACCGGACCAATGTCATGCTTTTCATTAAGAAGTTTCCAAGCTTTATAACATAAATTCTTCTCAACCGGGCAGTCAATTGTTATGCCTTCATTTATAAGTTCGAATTTTTTCGAGGGTAATATTTCCAAGATATCTGTATAGTTAACAGGATAAAATACCGAATTGATATTGTGATATCCGTCGGGTCTTCGTTCAAGAATGTCGAGCCCGATATTTATTTTGATATTTGGAAAAGTAATCATGGAGTAAAGATAATTTATAAAATTAAAACAATTGACCAAAATTATCTTAAAATTAGGCTATTTCATCAGAATTAGTTTTGAGTTATATATCCTACTCCCAATAATTACAATAATTGAGTATTCTCCCGAAGCTAAGTTTTGAGCATCCCACATAAATCCATTTTGTAATTCTCTTGTATGTTTCTCGAATTGGCTAATGCATTCACCTGTAGTATTAAATACTGCGACTAAAGCTTTAGTATCACAATCAGGAAATTTCTCATTTAGCTTAATGTTTACACTTGAGCTAGAAGGATTAGGCCATAAATCAATAGAAGTATTGCAGCAGATTTCAGTAGGTTTTATATTATTGATTATTTCATGAAGATCATATTTCCAGACTCCACCACCTAATGTTCCAGCATATATTATAGAATCGTAGCATGCCAGAGACAGAATAAACTTCCTTTCCATGCCTGCCGTATCTAGTGCTTGCCAAATTAATTCTGACTGATTTGCATCTGCAAACCAAACCCCTTTGCCAGTAATTGTATCTTTTGCAGTAATTGTATATGGTCCTCCGTTCCCAGCGAAAATGAGATTTCCACATATTGCCAAACTAGTGATATTATCGTGATCTAATCCTCCATCTATTCTGGTGTCCCAACTGTCTGTACTCCAACTAACTCCTCCGTATTCACATGTGTCAGCATTTATCAACCAACCACCATTTGCTGTAAAAATTCTACCATTTGTTGCAGTGTCCATTATAACTCGATATGTTAGTTTTAAGGATTCGATATCAAATGCAGGTGAAATTGTCCATGAACTTCCATAATCAGAACTTTTGAAAATTCCGATTGTTGTGGAAGCTATAACATTTGAAAAGTTAAATGGATCGGTTACTAAATCCATAATTTGAACACCCGGGAACCAACCTGTGGTAGGAGAAAAGCTTATTCCTCCGTCAAAACTTTTCCAAACTCCATAAAGACTGTCAGGAGTTTCTCCACCAGTTCCTGTAAGAATTATCTGTTGGTCGTCTTCATATAAAACCTCGATGCTATTAATTAACCTGAAATCAAAATAATATGGATTATCCCAAGTCATACCTGCATCTGAACTTCTGTAAAATATTCCTTGAGGGGGATTATTGTGTATCCCTCCTGAATGTGCCATTCCTCCTGAGTACACTAACATGTCATTTTCAGGGTCTTGGGTTATATCAAAAAGTGAAATCATAGTCTGATTATAATCAACACTAGTTAAATTCATTATTCCTGATTGCTCCCAAATTCCATCAGAAATTTTCATTCTTGCTAATTGAGAAATATTTTTGTAAACACCAAATGAGTTTATTGAGTAGATATAGTCTTCTAAGCCTACTTTAAAATGTTTAGTTTGATAACCAATAAAGTATGTCATTCCATTAGTCTTTTCTTCCCAATTTTCTCCTCCGTCTGTAGTTTTATATACTCCACCGCCACCATCACCAGTAGTATACAATGTCAATGGATTACTTGGGTCAATAGAAACATCTTTTAACATTCTATCGATTATGCCGTTGCTTTTAAACTCCCAATTTTGACCAGCATCTGAAGATTTCCATATCCCTGGTTCGCAGGTAAATGATTCAAAAACTGCTACATATAAAACATCAGGATTTTGAACATCTGTTTTTATAGATTCGATACTTGATTGAAATGATCGCAATGAATCCCAGCTAATGCCACCGTCATCAGATAAAAAAACAGTACCTTCACGATAATATTCTTCCGGCTGATAAAATGTACATGCATAAATGCTATCTTGGCCATTCCATGCAATTGATGAGGTAGGCAAACCTACAACTGCATCTTTTATTGGACCTATAAGATCCCAGTTTTCACCGGAATCGTTACTTTTAAAAACCCCCGAACCACATGAAGCAAGAATCTCGTTTGAATTGATTTCTGAAACGATTATTTCAGTTATTAAATTTGGCGACAATCCGATAGATGCAAAACTCTCCCCAACATCAGTACTTTTATAAATGCCATAACCTGTTCCATCCCAAGCTTGACTACCTGTTCCCACATAAAGAATATGTTGATTATTTGGATTAAAAGCTAAACTATGGATAATGGAGTCGTTAAAGGCTTGTTTTGTCCAGTTTAAACCTTGATCAGTTGTTTTAAATAATCCGGTAGAGCTTCCAGCGAAAGCAATGTCTTCATTTTCAGGATCAAATGCAAAACATAAAAACTGCTGCATGTGGTTTCCTGCATAGTCCCAAGTTTCTCCTCCATCAATGCTTCGATAAATACCTCCCTTTATATCTCCTCCAGTCAAAACAAAATTGGGATTGACCGGTGAAACTCCAATCGATATATTAAAACCAGACTCTATTCCAGTATTTTCCCATTGCGCTAGCAACTGTGTTGGCAAAGAGTTAAAACAGATGATAACTAATAAATAATAACAGATTTGTTTTGTGTGATTTTTCATAATTGATGATATTGTGGTCAATGTTTTGTTGGCATAATAATGTGATTTTTTTTATGTAAACAAAAGCTGGGTTGATTATACGAAAACCAAATATAATCAAAAAAAATATGTGATATGTGAAAATGTGGACTTAAAGGTCGAAAAAAGATCAAATTAAATTTTAATATATATGATCATTATTTAAAAAGTTGAATCAAACAAAAAATAGGCTGTCAAAAAATCGACAGCCTTTATATTATTCTTTCACAGCTTTTCGTTTCTTATATTCGAAAAATATCCCTCCAAATAAAAGTAAGAAGAACACTGCCGAACAGGCATATGAGATAGCAACTCCTCTATGATACACTTTAGGCTCGAAGCTAAATTTAATAGTGTGTTTGCCGGCCGGCACACGCATTGCTCTCAAAATATAATTTGCTCTAAAGAAGTCGGTTTCGTTTCCATCAATAGTAACAACCCAACCGTGAGGGTAATATACTTCAGAGAAAACAACAAGCTGTTCAGTTGATGTATTTGATTCATAAGTAACAAAATCTGGTGCAACATCGGTAAGATGTATAGTTGCTGTTGAATCAGTTTTTACACTAAACCCTTTTAGTTGAGCTTCAAAATTTTTATTAATGATAGCTTTTTGTCCTGGGTCGATTAGTTTTAGGTTATTGATTTCATCATCAGCAGTTTCAACCAATTCGTAATCGCTAACAAACCATGCGTTTCCAAGTGCGTTATTGTTAACCAATGGTTGTTGTTGTGGGGAATAAATCAGATATTTGGCATTAAGCATATTTAATATAGGAGTTTTAGACTCCTGATTGTATAGGTCTTGTACCTCTTGTTCAGTAAAACCGTTTTGGAATCCTACATTGACAAGATAGCTTGATGCCTGAATCTCACGCCACATAATTGAATCATGTAATTCTTGATATCGACGAATCTTAGCTCCACTATAACCACCAATCGAATTATGATAATATGAAGTGCTGCCATCATTAAATGTGCTTACAGCAAAGTTACAGACTCGATAATGAGGATCTTTGTCAGCAAGAATAATATTATCCGCATTAGACCTTTCGTATGGAACTTCAACTTTTCGTTTTGCTAAAAAATTATCATCATTAAGATAACGCCTGTTTACCGGCCACATATCTGCAAGAATAATGATTGAAAATGCAATTACTGCATATTGAGGTTTGATTTTCTTTTTTATTACTAGATATAATACTCCTGCACCGAGAATAATGAAAATCAATGACCGAGTAGCATCTTTGCGTACCATTGAAGCTCGATCTTCATAAACAGCATTCACAAAGTCATTTTTAAAATCTTCTTTTGCCTGGTCATATTGAGGTTCATTGGGGAATGCCCCAGCAAGATAATCTGCCATTTCAATCTCTGATTTCCCCTCACCACTAACACCGGTAACTGTTGGAACAACAATAAAGACCATAGTAATAAGACCAGTTGTTCCTAGTGCAATGTAAAAATAGTTCATGAGTTTTGACATCTCAATTTTCTCTTTTACAATTTGAACAAGTGCCAAAATTCCAAGTAAAGGCATACTAAATTCTGCAAGTACTAGTATCATAGAAACTGTGCGGAACTTATTATATCCCGGGAAGTAGTCTAGGAACAAATGTGTGACAATATCAAAGTTTTTACCCCATGATAATATAATTGAAACTATTGTAACTGTTAAGAGCCACCATTTGACTTTACCTTTAACAACCATTAATCCAAGTACAAATAAAAACATTATAAATGCTCCAATATAAACTGGTCCGCTAGTAAAGGGTTGATCGCCAAAGTAAGTAGGCATTGATTTCATTATATCCTTTGCTGTTTGTGCTCCAAAAATTGGGGATACAACATCGTATGATGCGGCATCTTCGCTTAATTCACTTTGTGATGCGCCACCCTTTGCATTTGGAATCAAAAGAGTGAAAGTTTCATCGATACCATAACTCCAAGCAGTTGCATATGATTTATCTAAACCACTCGTTCTGTCGCCTTGACCGGTAGACAGCTCTGATTCACCACGTATTGAATAAGGAATGTATTCTTGATTTGTTAAGACGAATGCTGCGTTTATACCAATAGCCAAACCTAATCCAATTGCAAGTATTCCTGTTGTTTTTGCAAATCTTATTATATACTTTTCTTTAATTGCGTATGCTAGTTCAAAAATTCCATAAATCAGAATCATTAAACCAGTATAAAATGTTATCTGAACATGATTACTAAGAATTTGAAGCGCCATAAAAAAGGTCATCAATAACATCCCCGTCCATGGTTTTTTGTGATCGAAAGCTATATAAACACCCGCAAAAATAGGTGCCATAAATCCTATGGCTATTGCTTTTGTGAAATGTCCCGCTGCAATGATTATAAAGAAATACGAGGAAAATGCAAATGCCAATGCCCCTAGCAAAGAAAACCATGGGTTAATCTTAAAAGCAATAAGCAATATATAAAATCCTAGTAAATACCAAAATATTAAACTGAAAGGTACTGAGTTTCCAAATATTAAAACCTTATAGATTTTAAAGAATACATTTTCTTTCTTTGCTGTTGTAATCGCATAATCTGGCATTCCAGCAAACATTGAGTTGTTCCAAAATACCAATGTTCCGCTTTCTTGCTCATAATCAGTGTTTGCTTTTGAAACAGATGTGTACACATTATAATCATTTGTAGCAAGTTTTTTTCCTTCGAGTAAAGGTTTGCTGTAGATTATCGAAATTAACATAAATAGCATTACTGCAATTACGTGTGGTAAAGATTTTTTTAAGAGATCTTTATTCATATTTTCAAAGCTTAAAAATTTTCTAAAATATTTTACGTTGTAAAAATAACAACAAAATACAGAATAACATAAAATATCAAAGAAATCGTGTTATCTGATTAATATATATTTATTGTTTTTATCTTTACAACGTGAAAAAATATTTTTTATTGACATTGCTAATATTAATTTTTTTTGTTGCCTTTGCACAACACGAGGGTATTCAAAGAGAATTTAAATCATACAAGTTGTATCTTACGGAAAATGAGGATTTTACATATGTTAATGATACTTTAACTGACGAGTTTCATTTATACCTTCCTCAGCAAAAAATATCATATAACAATCTTGGTTGGATGAATCCTGGGCACCCATATTTGCCTGCAGTTTATTCGCAGAATCCTGGTTCTCATCCGTTTTGGTTTTTTAACAATCTAAATGGGTTTCTCAAAACTCATGACGATGTGATTTACTTTGATTCGAAAAAACCATTTACTTTATTTTCATTCACTGGTGGTGGCAGCGGATTAGAGATAGCAAAGTTCTTACATACACAGAATATTACGCCTACTCTTAGTTTCGCTTTTGATTATGAAATAACAAATTCTGATGGATATTTCCAAGAAAATAAGTCAAAAGTAAATGCTATGACATTTGCAACTGCCTATACAAAAAAACGTTATCAATCACATTTTAATTTTGTGATGAATAAAATCAATTTAAGTGAAAATGGTGGTTTGGAAGATATGGATGCGTTTGAAACAACTGGATACGAAACAGGTGCTTATTCGACAAATCTTTCAGATGCTTTTACAACAATGAGCCAGTTAGGTGTGCAATATAATCAGGAATATCGATTTGGTTCATATCATAGTGATACTGTAGTTGTCAATAAAGATACTGCAATCAATAAAATGTTCAATAGTAACTTCTCTTTGATTCATGATTTTAAAATTGATAGATATTATAGAATTTATGAAGATATTCCATCTGATTTTTACGCCAATACTTTTAAAACAGATACATTGACATTTGATTCAGTATCTTATAGAACAATTGAAAATAGATTTCTGATAAATTATAATTTCGCAGGGGAGAATAAAATTCAAAAGTTCCAAATAATGGCAGGAATAACAAATTTTATGTACAATTATCATTTTCCGGATACCGTTAAAGCTCAAACATATTTGTCGAATTATATTACAGGAATTCTAAATTTTAACACTAATTCTGGAGAGTTTAGTAGTGAGCTTAATTATTGTTTTATGGGTGCGGATATGTTTGATATGAATTTATCGGCGAGATATTCTCAACAGATTTCTGATAATTTAGGATTTGAGGCATATTTTGATTATTCATTGGAAAATCCTGCAATCTTCTATTATCAATATAGTTCAAATAATTTTCAGTGGGAGATTGATGCAGCAAAAGTATATTCCAATTCTACCGGAATTGATTTTGCTTTAGATAACATGAGTCTTAATTTCGGAGTTAATGGTAATTTGTTAAAAAACTATTTTGTCTTTAATAATATTGCCATTCCTGTTCAGGTTGCTACTGCAAACCTTATTGCAGATGCTTATGTGTCGAAGCAGTTTAATTTTGGAAATTTCCATTGGTTTACTAAGTTTACATATCAGTATATTGCTGACCGTACGAAAGTTCCCCTTCCTGAATTTGTTGGATATTCTAATCTGTATTTTAAAAAGTGGATTTTTCATAATGCCATGCAAATTCAAATAGGTGCAGATGTTAAATATCATAGCAGTATCTATGGATATGCTTATATGCCTTCAATTGGAGCATTTTATTTACAGGATATTAAAGAGTTTGGGAACTACCCAAATGCTGGGATTTATATAGCTGTCAAAGTAAAAAGATTACGAGGATTTGTGAAAGCAAGTAACTTTAACAGTACATTTATGCCAAGACAATATTATTTATTGTACGCTATGCCTGACAATCCGATGTCAATAAATTTTGGAATTTCTTGGGAGTTTTACGATTAGAATCAATAGGGAATTCTTAGTTGCTAAAAATATTTTTGCTATATTGTGTTATTAATTTAAATAATGTCTAATCGAGACAGATGAAAAGTTTCAAAAAACTTACGATAATTCTTGTTGTTGCGGTTGTTTTACTGGCAATATTTTTATTAGTTAGGTTCTTCGCCAATAAAGGAGAACCTATACCTAAACCACGAGATTTTAAAGAAATTGTAGCTTCTGATACTCTAGTTGCTGTTGTGAGCACTAATCCAATCGATTATTTTATTTATCATGGACGACCAATGGGTTTTCAGCTTGAAATTTTAGAACAAATTGCTGAACATTATGATTTAAAATTAAAAATAATCGTTGAAAATGATCTTTATAAAGGGATTGAATTATTGTTAAATCGTGAATGTGATATTCTTGCACAGAGCATTGTTAGAACAACCGAGCGAGATCTTGTGCTTGAGTTCAGTATTCCTGTAAGACAGACAAAACAAGTGCTTGTTCAACGAAAGCCTGATAATTTTTATTCAATGTCGCATAATCAGCTTGAAGATACTTTGATAAGAAGTCTGGATAAATTAAATGGACAAATTCTATATGCATACAAGGGTAGCATTAGTATAATAACTATGCAGAATCTGTCAAAAGATATCGCAGAGAATTTTTTTATTAAGGAAATTGATAGTATCCCACCTGAGCAAATTATATATTATGTCTCCGAAGGTCTTATTGATTATGCTCTATGCGATGAAAGTATTGCAAAGATTGCTCAATCTTATTATCCAAATATTGATATTAAAACGGAGCTTAGTTTACCTCAAAATATTGCTTGGGGAATTAGACCAGAGTCGGTGGATTTACTCGACACTGTAAATACATGGCTTGAACAGTTTAAGCAGACAGGGGAATACAATAAATTTTGTTTAAGGTATTTTAATAATAACAGAATCTTGGTTGACATAAATAGTGAATTTTATTCAGGTAATGAGGGTAAAATTAGTAATTATGATGATTTAATAAAGAAGTATAGTCATATACCAGGATGGGACTGGAGGTTGATTTCCTCATTGATTTACGAAGAGTCGAGATTTAATGAATCGATTACTAGTTGGGCTGGTGCATATGGTCTAATGCAGTTGATGCCTTTTATTTATTCAAAATTTGCTCCTGATTCTGTTTCTGGAGTAGAAGCACATATAGCAGCAGGAGCAAGTTATATTTCATTCCTTCAAACTAAGATTCCTCCAAATGTAGAGGATTCTGCAACTGCTGTAAAAATGCTTTTAGCAGGATATAATATTGGGTTTGGACATGTTGAAGATGCTATTTGTTTAGCAGAAGCAGATGGTGAAAACTCTGCGTCTTGGGATGTTATCTCATTTTATCTGACAAATTTATCTAACCCAAAATATTTTAATGATTCTTGCGTAAAGCATGGGTATATTTCTGGTATTTATGCGGTAAATTTTGCTAACAATATCTCTGAAAGATTCGAGCATTATAAGAATGTGATTCCGGAGTAAGAAAAAAAGAGGTTTAAACTTTAAATCCAACTATCCTAAATCTTCTTTAGTTATCCCCTTTGGTAAAAAAGGAGTTATGTCACCATTGTTCTTATATACATCCCTAACTATACTACTTGAGATAAATGTATGCTCAGGTTTTGTAAGAATAAAGATAGTTTCGATTTCTTCATTTAGCAGTTTGTTCGTTTGACCAATTGCTCTTTCAAACTCAAAATCGGCAGAAGTTCTAAGCCCTCTTAAAATATATTGGCAATTATTCTTTTTTGCCAATTCAACTGTTAGCCCTGAATAAGAAACCACGTTGATTTTATCGTTGCCCTTAAAAACTTTCTTGATTAGCTCAATACGTTTTTCAATGCTTAGCATTGTTTGTTTTGAGATATTATCTCCAACCGCAATAATGATTTTATCGAAAAGAGGTAAAGCTCTCTCAACTACAGATTTATGTCCTGCAGTGAATGGGTCAAATGAACCAGGGAATATTGTTTGTCTTAGTATCATTTATTTGCAATTTTAGACCATGAATCTTTAAGTGTAACAGTTCTGTTAAATATAGGTTTTCCTTCTTTAGAATCCTTATCAACACAGAAATAACCTTTTCTTTCGAACTGCATTTGATCACCTACTTTAGCATCAGCAAGACATTTTTCAACTTTAGCTGTAATCGTAGTTAAGGAATCTGGATTTATGTAGTCAAGATAAGTTTTATTTTCTTCTAGATCATCCGGATTTTCTTTAGTGAAAAGCCTATCGTAGAGTCTAATTTCAGCATCAATACATGTTTTGGAATCTACCCAGTGGATTGTTCCTTTAACTTTTCTACCGTCAGGTGATTGTCCGCCTCTACTTTCGGGGTCGTATGTGCATCTTAATTCGGTAATATTCCCATCTGCATCTTTTATAATCTCTTCACATTTGATAAAGTATGCGTATCTTAGTCTTACTTCACCATCTGGTTTAAGTCTAAAGAATTTTTTTGGAGCATCTTCCATAAAATCATCACGCTCAATGTAAATTTCTTTGCTAAAACTTACCATTCTTTTTCCTGCTGCTTCATTTTCCGGATTGTTCTTGGCATCAAATTCTTCAGATTTGTCTTCTGGGTAGTTTGTAATTACGACTTTAAGTGGGTCAAGTACACCCATTACTCTGTTTGCTTTTTTATTTAAATCTTCACGAATCATGAATTCAAGAAGACCAACATCAATCATATTTTCGCGTTTTGCTACACCAATACGGTCGGCAAAATTTCTGATTGATTCAGAAGTATATCCTCTGCGACGCAATCCGCTAACAGTTGGCATACGTGGGTCGTCCCAACCATTTACATGATTGTTTGTAACGAGTTCGAGAAGCTTTCTTTTACTCATTATTGTGTATGTGATATTTAACCTTGCAAACTCAATTTGTCGAGGTCTTTTCCCGCTAGTGTCAATTTGTTCAATGAACCAATCATATAATGGGCGATGAACTTCAAATTCGAGAGTACATATCGAATGTGTTATTCCTTCTATATAATCGCTCAGTCCATGTGCATAGTCATACATTGGATAAATGCACCATTTGTCACCAGTACGGTGATGATGAGAAGTGAGAATTCTGTACATGATTGGATCACGCATATGCATATTTGGAGAATTCATATCAATCTTTGCTCGTAGCACCATTGAACCATCTTTGTGCTTATTCTCTTTCATTTCTTGAAACAGACGAAGGCTTTCTTCCACTGAGCGATTCCTAAATGGACTTTCGATTCCGTTTTTGGTGGGATTTGTCCTTTGTTCGCTTATTTTTTCAGGAGTTTGTTCGTCAATGTAAGCTTTGCCATCTTTTATTAGCATTATTGCCCAATCGTACAATTGATCAAAGTAATCAGAAGCATAAAACAAATTATCATACTCAAATCCTAACCATCTAATATCTTCAATTATTGAATCAACATATTCTGTTTCTTCTTTTGAAGGATTTGTATCATCGAAACGAAGGTTTGTTTTACCATTAAAGGTTTCTTTTAACCCAAAGTTAAGGCAGATAGATTTTGCATGCCCTATATGTAAATATCCGTTTGGTTCAGGAGGGAAACGAGTGATAATTGATTTGTGTTTTCCTGACTCAAGCTCATCTGTAATGATTTGTTCAATAAAATTGAGAGATTCTTTATTTTCTTCCATTGTATTCAATCTTTTCGTGACACAAAGATAACTCTAAATTTTTATGTAGCAACTTGTTTTTTGCTGCTTTAGCGGAAGTTTTTAAGGAAGTTATCTTTGTATCCAGCAGAAATATAGATCTCTTTTTTATCTCTTAAGATTACATATCCTCCCATACTTTTATGGTAAGATTCAACAAAATTGAGATTGATGATATGTGATTTGTGTACTCTAATGAATGGATATGGGAGTATTTCTGCATAGTGTTTCAGGAATCTGCAGGCCATTTTCTTTTTGCCATTAATAAGACAAATATCTGTAAAATTGCCATTGCCTTGTAATCTTACAATCTCCTCCATGCGTATAAGTTCAAATCCTTCTAGAGTAGGGACAACAACCTGACGTTTTTCAGTTTCTTTTTCTTTAAAGTTTTCAAGAACAATTTTGTTGCGGTTAAAGGTCTCTTCTTTAATTACATTTTCATGAACTTTGTTTACTGCAACTATTAATTCTTCAATATTTACAGGTTTTAAAATGTAATATGCAGCACTTTGATTTAATGCTTTTAGAGAGTATTCTGAGAATGCTGTTACAAAAATTGTTTCGAAGGTTTTGTCTGAGACTGCATCCAAAATATCAAAAGCATTCCCAAAAGGTAATTCAACATCAAGAAAAACAAGTTGTGGCTCAAGTGTATTTATCTTTTCTATCGCTTGTTTTGCATCAGACGCCTCACCAATTATCTCTACTTGCGGACAATACTTTGTTAAGTACGACTTTAGAGCCTCTCTTGCTGAGGTCTCATCTTCTACTATGAGGCTTTTAATTTTCATTTTTCCATGTGATTTTTACTTTAACACCTGGGTCTTGAGTTTTATCAATTATTTCGAATTTTATTTTTGATTTATGTATTTTATTTAGCAAGCCAATTCTTTCACGAATATTTTTTAATCCTCGAGATTTATGTAAGCTTTGATGATGTGTTTTAAGCTTTTTACTTTGCTCAATTCCAATCCCATTATCTTCAATCTCAAGTAAAATGTGTTTGTTAATTATAGAGAAACTAACCTTAAGCAAACCGATACTATCTCTGTACCTTAGTCCATGCCAAATAGCATTTTCAAGATTAGGTTGGATTATCATATTTGGGACTTTGACAATGTCCGGATCAATCTCATCATCTATATTAATTTCATAGTCAAACTTTTCTGGGAAACGCATTTTTTCAAGCTCGAGATATTTTTTAAGCTGGTCCATTTCTAAACTTAGTGAGATAAAATCCTTATTAGAATTCTCCATCATGTTTCTCATAAGTTTTGAGTATGAACTAAGGTATTTATTCGCTTCCAGTTCATTATTACTTGCAATAAATTGATTGACGCTATTTAAGCTATTAAAGATAAAGTGTGGATTCATTTCTCGACGCAAAGATTGTAGTGCAATCATTCTATTTCTTTTCTTTACAGAAAACCATGATCCAACTGTAATTGATATTAATCCAATTAGTAAGATTACTAAAATAAATAGTAGCAAATTATTATGATCTTTTTGCTCTATAATCTTATCCTTAACAACACGTTCTTCTTCTAGTTCTTTTAGTCTTTGCTCAGTGAGTTCGAATAATTTAACATCAATAAGACTTTCATCCTTAAGTATCAAAGAATCTAGATTATTAATGAAGTTTTCGTAAAGAGCAATGATTTTTTCATTGTTATTATTTTCCTTATAATGCTTTATTAGCGCAACAAGACTTTTTCTCGCTTCAGACACACTGCCATTTTTAATTGCAAGTGTATATGCTTCTTTTAAAACTTGAAGTCCTTCTTGCGTAATGTTTTGCGAGAAATAAATGTCAGATAGTTGCCGCATCTGTTGAACTTGAACATCGACTTCAGATATCTTATTAGATTGCTCCACCACTTCCTTTTGGAGGAAGATAGCCTCGTCGTAGTTTTTTGTTTGCACCATTAAATTTGCAATGTCGCTTTTTACTTTTAATGCTTCATTACTTTCATTGTCAACTTCGTTTAATGCATTATTATAATTAATATAGGCTTCATCAGTTTGGTTCAGAGACACATTGATATCTGCCATCTGATTATAGTTTTGAAATTTTTCGGTGCTATAACTACTAGTATTGCTTAGTAGCTGGGAGTTTTGATTTAGATATTCTAGCTCATCATAAGGGTTGTCTGCAGAACGCATCCTATTCGCATCATTCAAATTAATTTGTGCTTGAGTATTTTTGTTTGAATTATGAAACGCATTTTCATAATTATCTCCTGCTACCCCTCTCTTTTTTTGATTCTCCTGAATTCTTGCTAATTCTCTATAATAGTCTGGTAACCGATCGTTTCCTTTGCTCTTTGAGGCATATTCAATTGCTTTTTGCAAATAGAATTCTGCTTTAGTGAAGTTTTCTGTTTTGATAAGTTCATTAGCTAAATTGTAATAGTTCTCAGCTATAATATCATTGTTCTCACCTAAACTTATTGACTTGATTAATTCTTGAGAAGCTCTATTAAGGTTTCCTGTTGGATTTATATATGTGGTATCATCAATAATTGTTTGTGCCATCGCACTTATTGATAATATGCATATTATTGATATGATTATTCCTTTTTTCACTTTTGTAAAACTTTATAATTCAAAGTAACAAAAAAAACTTCATCAAAAAAACACCATTCACCAAGTCAGATTGGGATTTCACCAAGTGCTGCAAACACTCAGCATAAAAAGGGTCTAAATTTGACTGAAATTCGAATCAAAAAAATCTAAAATTATGAAATCAAAACTTATTATTATGAAGAAATTATTATTGCCGGCAATATTGCTTTTTACCCTTATTGCATGTTCGCAAGAAAAACAGAACAGATTTATTGAGGTAACAGGAAGTGCAGAAATGACCATCGTTCCAGATGTCGTTGAAATAGAGCTGGTGTTGACTCACCCAGGTAATTATAAGCAATCTACTGAGGCTCTTGACAAGTCTATTAATGAAGCTTTAGAAGAGAATGGAATCCCACAATCTCAATTAATGTTTGTAGAGATTAGTAGTCCGTATTATTGGTATTACCATTGGTGGTGGGAGAGTAATTATCATAATTCTAAAACTTATAAATTGAAATTAGACTGCACAAAATATAGTTTAGAGTTCATTAAGGATATTAAGCCGGAGTATATAAGTAGTATTAGAGTAGTATCAAGCACTCACTCAAAAATTACTGACTATCGCAGCGATGTAAAAGTTCAAGCAATGGTTGCAGCAAAGGATAAAGCGAGTTTACTATTAAGTAGTATTGGAGAGGAAGTTGGCGCTGTCCTTGAAATAACTGAGATAATTCAACCTGCGAATAATTATTGGTATGGCGGAGGGGCAGAACTGACTTCTAATTGTGTTATGTATCAGCCAAATTATTCTTCATCAGAGTATGAAGCAATACTACCAACTGTTAAACTCAGATATGAGATAAAAGCAAAATTTGAAATCCTTTAAATATTAATTTAAAACGTAAAATTATGAAAACTATATTATCATTATTCGTATTAATTAGGGTTAAATTTATTTTGATGTGCTAAGCTACAAAATAAGGTTCAATCTAAAA
>CAZUQY010000007.1:0-25157 GCA_964622935.1 uncultured Bacteroidales bacterium
TATAGCAGTATTGTCAGAATTCAATATATAACCACTAACAATAGTTTCATCTTCCTTATATAGCCAAGTTCCTACAAGTGGATTATTTGAACTATTATTTGATTTGCCATATAATTTTGCTCCCTCAAGCCCTCTTTCAGTAAAGCTTGAGTTTCGTGCATTAACATAAGCTTTTTTCCAAAGTAGCATTTTCTTGTGTAATAATTTTCTTTCAGAATCAATTAACTTAAGTGATTCTTTATGGTCATCAACCAAAGTATTAATGTGTTTAATTAGTTCTTTTGATTCGGCAAGTTTCTTGAATTTATTTGTCAAATCCTGTGCATCTTGTTGCTTGCCTCCATTAACTCCTTCAACAATATTTACTCCAAAAATAGTGCTCACAGCATCCGAAGTAAGTTGAACAGGAGTGCTTCCAGGAATTAATAGTTGTATCTGTTCCTCGACAATTTCAATTTGCATAGAATTGATAAGTTTTAATTTTTGATCTAAAGTCTTATGTTCAAGATTAAGTGACCAATCAGACATTTGAGCAATTTCGTTCTTGCATTGATCAAATTGGTCATCCATAAACTTTTCTACTGGAGTTTCTCCTGATGGCCAGGTATGTACTTGACCATATCTTTTCTGTGTTCTACCAGCTTTTTGTATGATTTTTAATCTTTCAGAATCTGACATGTCTGGATCGCTAAGAGCTTTTTCTACATCACGGTTAGCCTTTATTACCCATTTAGTTTGTGTTTCATTAAGAGTCTTTTGAGCATGTAATGTTTGAAATATAAATACAATTAGAGTGAGAAAGAGTAGTTTGTTCATGTCAAGAAATATTAAATTATTGTTTCAAAGATATATGAATTCTTTGAATTTCTATCTAACTCTTTTCTTATTTAAAATATAGATTTCTCCGTTATCAGAGCCTAAAAAGATTTCATTTCTTGCGTTTACGCAAGTACAATAATAGTTAAGCTTTGGCACATCTTCGGTCTTGGTCCACTTTTCGCCATCTTTGGTTTTGACATAAACAATACCGTCCCAACCACATACAACGGATGTTTCTTCGCCAAGGGATAAGTCTGTAAATTCAGCATAATAATCATCTATTTCTTCAGACCAATTATACCCTAAATCAGAACTGAAATATAAAAGGCCACGGTCAGAAACAGCATAGACATTCCCGAATTCATCCGCTTCCATATCAACAAAGAACTCATCTTCAAAATCAATATAATCAAAAGTATTGCCTCCATCTTCTGTAACGAACATAATTCCATAACCTCCAAAAAATCCGATATATTCACTTACAAAACACATTGAGGCCAATTCATTATCATATGAATCATGTGTCCATGGGTAATTTCCAGTTTCTGTTTCAGACCAAAGTCCTTTGTAATAATGTTCGCCACCTATAGTGAATATGTTTTCTTCGCTGTTGGCATATATTTCATGATAAGGGACATAATATTCATCAAAAGGATAATTGTCAAGATGAACAATGTCCCAGTTTTGTCCCCCATCTATTGATTTTAGAATCATTAAAGAGTCTCCACAAGCAAAAACAACCGAATCATTTAAATAAAACAAACTGTTTACAGAAAGGCTGTCTGAATGATATTTTCTAATCCAGTTATGTCCACCATCATCTGTGGCATAAATACTACCGCTTGAGTTTTTATTTCCACCACACAATAATCCATTATTTCCGCCATTAAACACGATTGTTCTTATTTTTATAGTGTCTGCAATTGTTATTTTGTCAACACTAACAGTAGCGTCATATTCGTCTTGTTCATCACATGAAATAAAAACAGTGGTTAGAACCAAGAAAGCTATTAATAGATTTAGTATTTTCATAGTTTTGTCTTTGGCAATAGTTTTTTAATAGAAAAAACATTTGAACTGATGTTGCAGCAAAAATTATTCCTAAAAAAAACGAACTTAAAGTTGTTTCCAGAAATCAACGTCACAATTTTTTTCAGCTCGTTTTTCAATTAAATATGGTAATTGATAAAAGAAATTAATTTTAGTCTTTTTTTCAAGATTATCAATGCTTATAGCATAATTATACAAAAGGTCTGAATCTGCTTTTTTATTTGGTAAGAGAAATGCAATTGCCTTAACACAAGTGTCGCTTACGTAAAGTATTGCTTTGTAAAAATATTCTGGAACATCTACACCATTCTCTCCAATTTCTGGTAATCCGTTTTTTAGAACAGGACCGGTAACAATATAAATTTTATTAAGATGTTCTGCAAAATTTCTTGTTTTTGATTCGAGATTCTTCCATATACCGCGATTAAATCCGGGTTTTTGAGGAGAAATGTTACTATAATAAAAAGATTCTTGCATGCTAATAGTAGAGAAACACATGTCTGCAGCAGGAGCGAGGTGCCCTCTGTCATAGCCACTACCTGAGTAATCTTTGTTATTAGCAGTTTCTGATTCAACTAATGGGTCAATTTTAAATTTGTCGTTTCTTTTTACTTTGCTGTTAAGCATTTTAGATGTGAGCATATAGGCTATCCATTTTGATTGTTCGTGTTTTTCGCTATACACAAAACAATACGAATTATGACAAATAATGCTTTCTCCCTTTTTAAGTTTTGGCAGTTCAATTTTTTTTCTCTCAGTTTGAGCAAATACACTGCTAAGAAATAAAATAAATAAGAATAATATAAACGAAGTTTTAAATTTGCTCATCAGAGATTGTGCTTTCTTGATTAGGGGGTGGATTTTCAGCATGTTTACGAATTGCACCTCCAACAATATCTTCGAAAGCACAATATGTCATACAGAGTGTCATTGGAGCTGTGAAAACCACACCTACACCACAGGCAAGAATTCCCCCAACGTTTATTAGTATGATAACTAGGAAAAAACCAAGGAAATCCCACCATTTTTTAGCAATAATTTTACGACTTAATTCCATTGCAGTCCAAAAGTCATAACCAAGAAAAACAACAAGCATATTTGCAAAAGAAAATCCTACCGCAAGATAAATGCCTGGTACAATTAAAAAAACTAGTCCCACAAGAATTAATAAGCCACTTATAATGCTAAGTAAAAATAAAGGTAGAAAGAACTTGAATCCGTCGAAAAACCTAGAAAAAGTAGTGCTTCTATTCATGAGAATATCGTTTGCTACTAAAAGAACACCTGCCGTAAGTGCTGGTTGTAAGAGGTTGGTTATTAAACCTGCATAATCGCCGAAGACAAGTCCAATAACGAAATATACAGCAAATAATGCGAAGTAAAAACCAACAAAACTCCCTATTTCTTTTTTAAAAAGAGCAATGCCATCTTTAAGATACTGATTGAATTTAAATTCATATCCTTCATCAATCAGTTTTTGAAAAGCATAATCGTAATTTATCATTCTATCGTATTGTTTTGTACAAATATAGTTGTATGGCTTTAATATTCAATATTTGGATCCACTATTTCTGAATTTCCCTTAATCAAGTCTTTAATTTTGTTTGAAGGAGATGAAATTAGAGGGAAATTAAAATACTTATTCCAATTTTGGTCAATTTTGCTAATGGTTTCAGGGTTCATAGATACCATATTAGGCCACCTTCTGTTAAAGTTGTCCTTATGTTTTGTTTTGATGCAAGCATTAATTATCAAATTATTATCGATTATCTCACAATCATGTGACGGGTCTATATTATTAAGTATATACCATGCATAAAGAGCAGGTGTTTCAAAGTTCACAAAATTGTCAATCAGGGCAATTACTTGAAATGAATTTATTGGATTGTCATTTGAGAAGCTCTTAATAAAACCATGTATGTCAGCATTTTTGTCAATTCCGCAAATTATTGTGTTTTTATAATAGTATTTAATATCTTTTTGCTTTAGGTCTCTGAATTCTGTTTCATTGTTATTATCCTTTGTAAGATCTATCAATAATTTGCCACTAAAAGTATAGGTATAAGCTGAATGGTCAAGTACATCTGATGGTCCCTTACTAATAATAATGGAATCTATATTCAATCTTGTGCTAATTGCGTTAAAAGCTTCTTGGTCATTTTGAATATCAATGGTTTCGTCAAAACAAACTAGAACTTTTGAAAACATCATTTGACCAGCCCCTAAAAGAGCGTTCATGATTTTGAAACTTTGACCAGCATATGTGGTTTTGGCTTTAATAAAAACGAGGTTGTGCGCAACGCCATAGGAGGGGAGTCTGATATCAATAATTTCCGGCGCAATGGTAATTTGTATTGGCTTTAAAAAGATTCTTTCTGTTGCTTTACCTAAATAAAAATCTTCCATTGGGGGAATACCTACAATAGTTGCTGGATATACAGCATCTTTTCTATGAGTAATACATGTAACGTGAAAAACCGGGTATAGATCATCAAGCGAATAAAAACCTGTATGGTCACCAAAAGGGCCTTCTTTTTTTAAGTCTTCCATTGGGTCAATATATCCCTCAATAACAATGTCTGCTGATGAAGGAATTAAAATATTGTTTGTAATGGATTTTGATAGGCTTACGCTTTTGTTTTTGAGAAACCCTGCAAGCATAAGTTCATCAATATTTTCTGGAAGGGGTGCTGTTGCGCAGTAAGTCAGGGCAGGGTCGCCTCCCAGAACTACTGAAACTGGCATTTTTCTGCCAAGCTTACGGTATTTTTCATAGTGAGCAGCGCCACCTTTGTGTAAATGCCAATGCATTCCAGTGGTATTTTTGTCGAAAATCTGCATTCGGTACATTCCGGCATTTCTAATACCTGTTTCAGGATCTTCGGTAATAACCATTGGTAGGGTGATGAATTTTCCTCCATCAAAAGGCCAGCATTTTATAACAGGAAAAATGGATAAATCAGGGTCTCTTATTATTACATCCTGACATGGTGCCTTTTTTTTTGTTTTTCGCGGCATCCATGATGATGCTGTGTTTAATTCAGGCAGTAATGCTAATTTTGAACTAAAGTTTCCACCAGCAGACATTAGTTTGCTCATCAAAGCATCAATACGTTCTCCTGGCTCATCATAAGAATTAAGACGTAAGGCAGTTAATACTCTAGAGTCAGAACCGTAATGATTTATTAAAACTGGGAAGTTCGTGCCAGTGTTTTCAAATAATAAAGCTTTTCCTCCATCTTCTTGCTTCATAATTCTGTTAGAAACCTCACTGATTTCTAATACAGGGTCAACAAATTCAGAAATTCTGATTAATTCATCATTTCGTTCAAGTTCGATTATATATTCAGACAAATTATTCGTTATCATTTTAATCGGTGTTTAATACTTTATCGGAATTGTCTATATACCATTTTAAGCAATCTTCGCAGAGACAATCCATGAAATGAACTTTAAGATATTCGGCAAGCTCCTTTGAAACATCAAAATTAATACACCAACATGTCTCATTATGACTGCAAGTAAATTCTTTGCCACAGTATTCACACTTTTTATTCATTGCTAAAGACTTTATTGATATGCTGAATGATTTTATTTAAATCTTGATTTTTCATGCACTTAAAATGTTTTTTCGGACATTTTTTATATCCTATTTTTGAACATGGACGACATTTTAAATCTTTTATTTCACAAACTAATGAATCTGGTCCTGCCATATACGGATACATTCCAAATTCAGGCACTGTGTTTCCCCAAAGCGAAATGATATTCTTTTTAAAAGCAGCAGCAATATGCATTAATCCAGTGTCGTGCGTAATTACAAGCTTAGACCCTTGCACTATGTTAGCAGATTCATCTAAACTTGTTTTGCCACAGAGGTTAGTGCAGTTAGATAAATTAGTAGAAATAATGTCGCCATTCTCAGAATCTTCATTACCTCCTAGTAGAACTACTGGATAAGATATCTGCTCGCAAATTTCACGAATCATTTCTGCAGGCATTTTTTTTGTTTCATGCTGACCGCCAATTGCGAAAGCAATATAGTCTTCTTTTATCCCATGCTTTTTGGCAATGTCATATTCAATATTTTCTGGTATAAAGTAATCTAAACCTTTATTGTCATTTTTTACATCAAATAGATATACAGATTCTAAATATCTGTCAACGATGTGTGTTTTTGGGAGTTTGTTTTTCTTTAAATTTACTAAGATCCACTTTTCTTTATTTAGTTTTGAAAAGCTGAAATCAAGCACCGATAGTTTATGTTTAAATCTATAGGTTCTCAGGTTTTTGTGTAAGTCAATTAAATAGTCGAATCCTTCATCTTTTAGCTCATTTATTGTTGATTGAAAAGTGTCTAATACATGCACTTTGTCAATATATGGATTTGATTTTAAAATGTCAGCATATTGTGGTTTTGTGAGATAATGGACCACAGCTCCTTCGACCTGTTGTTTTAAACACCGAGCTACTGGTGTTGTTAAAACGATGTCTCCTATAGAACTAAATCTAACTATTAGGAATTTTATTTCCTTTTCATCCATAGAGCAAAAGTAAGAATAAATATTATTTTCTATCCTTTATTGTAACTCAAACCCTTGATTTTCGTAAGATTAATATAAGCAGACTGAAATTATTGTTTTTATTTATAGAATTTCGGAATAGTTTTTGTCTAGTTGTTAAACAATGAAAAAAATATTTAATATATTATTTTTAAGTCTGATGTTCTCTGGGATTGCTTTCGCAATTGTTCCAGAACCAGATGTATATAGCTTTTCTTATGTTGGTATGGGCGAATATCCGGAGTTATTAAAAATATCATCCCCAATACCTAATCCTGTTGTAGATTATGCAACAATATGGTATAATATTCCTGAAGGAGAGACCGCAGAAATTGCAATATATAACTTTACTGGTGTAAAACTTCAATCAGTTATAGTTGGTGGTGGTCTTGGAAAAGCAGAGATTGAAGCTTATGAATTGCAAGTGGGAGTCTATTTTGTTTGCCTAATCTATAAAGGTAAAAATGTAGATTCAAAGAAATTAGTTAAAAAGTAAAACCTCAACAATATATAAATTTACGCTTAAGCACAGCCCGATATTTTAACCAGATGTCGGGTCTTATTTTTATGATATCTTAAATCTTTGTAATATATTTGGCAGTGAAGAAATGTCATTATTAATAAGCTTTGATTATTGATGGTATAAGAAGAGGCAATAATTCGGTTGTAAAAAGAGTTTGCCGTACTAGAAAGAATGGAAATGCTATAAATACTTTCTACAATGAATAAAAAGATTAAAATCATTCTGTTGCTGATTGGGATTCTATTACCTTTTTTTACAACAGGTAGTCATAAGGTTTATGTGCTCCATGGTTGGGGAAATGCAAGATCAATAATGAAAAAGGTTTGCAAGAGCGTGAAAAAAGCAGACTATGTTTACGAGAACTATGCATATCCTGCATTAAATGTTGATTTAGACTCTCTTGGGTTATTTCTATACAGAGATGTAAAAAATGATTCATATGATTCCGTTTCTTTTGTTACTCATTCGATGGGAGCTCTTGTTTTAAGGGACATGTTAAAGTATTCTGGTATGGATTCTGATTTTCCAATTATATATCGAATTGTAATGATAACACCGCCAAATCAAGGAGCAGATATTGCTGATCATTTCGAGTCCAAAGAGGGGTTTCAAAAGTTACTGGGCCCTAATGTTAGAAAGATGCAAACCGATTCAAATTCCTATGCAAATCAATTACCTGTTCCAATAAATTGTGAAATTGGAATTATTATTGGCGCACGTGGAAAGAGAATTGGTTATAACCCACTTATTAAAGGTGACAATGACGGCCTGATTAAACCAGAGCATACTTTGTTGGGAAATGAAAACGATACCATAACATTAAAGCTTGACCATCTTGCTGTAATCAAACGGAGGAAATCGAGAAAGCAAGTTGTTTCTTTTCTTAAAAATGGAATGTTTAACAGATAACATATAGATTGGAGGCTGAGGAGGTATGTTGTAGCTACATGTTATTTATTTGATAATCATTTATAATAAAGAAAGCGCAACTATAGTTGCGCTTTCTTATTTGTATTTTATTAAACTTCGGTCTCCAGTTTTCAGTCTAATAAATCTCTATTGCATAATTCATTCTAGCCTGAACCCCTTGTAGTTTCTTAACATCTTCTAGCAATTGGTAAAATTTGTAATTTTCACCAAGTGTTTGCTTAATAAGACTTTCTGAAGCACTTATAGACATATCGCTCATAAGCTTGTCCACAAAATCTTCTTTTTCAGGATATTCCCAAATGCGGTAATCGTCTCCTAATTCAGCAAGAGCAACGGCTTTTTTTACTGCGTCGTCAAGACCACCAATTTCATCAATCAAACCAATTTCGATAGCATTTACTCCACTCCAGACACGACCTTGTCCAATTGAATCAACTTCTGCTTGGGTAATACCTCTACCATCAGCAACTCTACCAGTAAAAACATCGTAAAAGTCTTCGACTTGTTTTTGGATAAAGGCGCCTTCTTCAGGTGTGAAAGGACGCATAATTGATCCAAAATCTGATGAATGATTTGTTTTTACGCCATCGACAGTTATTCCAAGTTTATCATTCATCAACTCTTGAATGTTAGGAATCATACCAAATACGCCGATTGAGCCGGTTATTGTATTTGGTAGTGCAAAGATATAATCTGCAGGACATGAGATATAATATCCACCTGAAGCAGCAAGATTTCCCATTGAAACAACAACAGGTTTAACTTCGCTAGTGAGTTTTACTTCTCTCCAGATAATTTCCGAAGCAAGACCAGATCCTCCAGGAGAATTAACCCTAAGTACAACTGCTTTGACATCTTCATTTTCACGAGCATCTCTGATAAGTTCAGCCATCCAATCACCGCCGATATTTCCGTCTGATTTTCCACCATCAACGATATTGCCTTCAGCAAAGATTACAGCAATTTGGTTATCAGAGCTGTTTTTCTCAGCATCTTCTAATCCAGCTTTACTATATTTTGAAAGATTAATCATAAAGCCATCTTTATTATCGTCTTCTACACCACTTTGTTTAGTAAGTTCAGCAAGTACCTCATCGTAATATTTAATTCCATCAATGAATCCATATTCTAAAGCTGATTCTGGATCGTAAACAAAAAGGCTATCTGCAAACATGTTTAGGTCTTCGATACTAATGTCTTTTTCTTTCGAAATCTTAACACACATGTCATCCCAAATGCTTTGTATTAATGCTGTTGATTGTAATTTGCTTGCTTCGCTCATATGGTCATTCATAAATGGCTCAACAGCAGATTTAAACTGGCCATGACGAAAAATTTGTGCTTCGACACCAAGTTTTTCAAGGGCTCCTTTGTAAAACATTACTTGAGTTGCAAGACCTTTCCATTCAATAGAACCCATAGGATTCATATAAATTTCATCTGCAATAGAAGCTAAGTAATATGCTTTTTGAGAGTACATTGATGAATAGCAAACAATAAATTTACCGGATGATTTAAAATCAATTAGCTTATTTCTAATTTCTTCAAGTGTTGCCATCCCTGTTGGAATGCCTGTGAGCTCTAAATAAATACCTTTAATGCGCTCGTCTTTTTTTGCTTTTTCGATTGTTTTAAGAATGTCATTTAATCCTAAAATCTTTTTTGATTCGAATGTTGCAAAATTAATATTGTCAAACGGATTGTCTGATGTTTTATCAGGAACTTCATTTGATAGTGTCATTGTCAGAACAGAATTGTCATTTACAACAACTTCTGATTCTCCAAAGCCAGCAATAATGATTGAGAAAACTCCAAAAAGAATTCCAAAAACAACAAGAAAAGTAATAATACTGCCGACAACTGTTGCCAGAGTATACTTCCAAAAATTATTCATATTTAATAAATTTAGTTAAACAAAATAGAGTGCTAAGTTAAGGGAAGAAAATATACAAAACAACTTCGTTAACAGAATATTAAGAATTAGTTACATGTTTCTGTATAACCAATCAAAGCATTGATTCTGTTTTCAGTTGCTGATTTTTCTTCATCTGATGGTAAAGCTCGTTCCCATTTTCCGTACATAGGATTTGGAAGAATGATAAATTCTTGACCAAATTTGTTTTTATTTGCTTCTACAACATCTTTTCCCATATTTTCTGATCTATTTTCGAAAATACCGTCAAAATCATTAAGATTGTCTCCAAGTAAAAGTATAACATTGTACTTTTCAGTAACCATTGCACGACGATTGATTTTGCTACTTTCGTCAGTTCTGAAGAAATACTTTTCGTTAGAAACAGCAGGGAATCCTACTTTTTCCATGTTTACAATGCTTGTCTCAAGTTCATTTTCCCGACGATTAGAAATGTAAATAATTTCAACACCTTTTGATTTTACGTAATTTAAAAAATCAACAGCTCCGGGGATAGCAGTTGCACATTCCATATCTGACCATTCTTTCCAAGTTTCTCCTGTATATGTAGTATTAGTTTCTATCAGGTTCGCTTCGTAATACGAATTATCAAGTAAAGTCTCGTCAATGTCAAATACAACAGCTAATGGTTTGTCGGTATTTACAGACGACATTCTTGCATCCAGCGCAATTTTTGCGTAGTTAAACGATTGATAACAACATGCTTGAAATTCAGCAGACTGTTGAATCCATAAGGTTGCATTGATTAGGTATTCAGAAGTTTCTGTAGCATTAACTTCTTCATTTTCACAACATTTGTCAATCTTTTTTTGCTCTGTGTTACATGACCAAATCATGAACACTGAAAAGACGATTGCAGAAATTTTAATTAAATTTTTCATAGTTTTATTTTTTAATGATAAGATAACAAATGTAAAATAAGTATTTAAATGATGAAAATTAATATGAATATTATTTCTCATTTTTTTATTAAAGGAATATGCGTATTTTTGTTAATGAACCTATATTGATAGTTGTTATGAAGAAAACACTATTTTTTTTACTTTTAATTTCTTTTGCTTTTACTGCGTTTGCTCGTGTTGAACCAGGGGATACAGTCTTTGTTAAAACATTTACATTTGATAGCATTAGCAATCGTCGAGCAGTATTTGAGTTTCCTGCAGAGCAAGATTGGGAAAGAATTATGATGTATTATACACTTAAGTGTGATGCTGCTACTTCAGGGGATAGTTATCCATGTGGTGAATGGGATTATACAACATATACAAATGTGTATGAACACACAGGTGTGTTAGATTCTACAGCATATTTACATCCTGAGTATACTTTGAATAATTTAGATTTCCAAACCTTCAATGTTTGTAATAGTGAAAAATATCACAAGTACGAAAAAGAGTATGAAAAAAGCAATTATTCTTTTACTACCTTGTCAGAAGTAACAATTGGGAACGGAGAAACATATCCAAATGTTGGTCTTACAACAGGGAATAAGGACACAAAAACATATCTGCTTTATAATGCAGATTCACTTAATAATGGTGGTCTTTTAGCAGGTGATATTACGGAATTAAAGTTTGCTTCAACGGCTATAGAACCTATGATTTTTCCAATGGTATTGAAAGTCGCACAAACAGAAATAATTAACCTTTCAAGAGAAGATGTCGAATCGATTGAATTTACTACACTTTATGAAGGATTATTTGAGTATGATGGCTTAGGCGATGTAGAATTGGTTTTTATTGTTCCATTTGTTTGGGATGGGACTTCTAATATCGTTTTTGAAATATCATTGTCAAATAATCCAAATTATCTTTTACTTGAATCAGAAAATATGGATTACGTCTCTGAGTTGAGTTCATTTGCAAAAGACTATTATCTTGATTTTGAAAACTTTTCATATGTTGAAGTATTTCCAAGTATTTTTACTGATGTTGTTGATGAAATTACTGTTTGTTGCTGGGTATATGGTGATCCTGACATTCAAGCCCAGGATGATTACTTATTTGAAGCTTATGGAATAAATGGAGAAAGGCAATTAGGTGTTCATTATCCATGGAGTAATGGAAATATTTACTGGGATTGTGGTAATGATGGCAGCGGTTATGATAGAATCAATAAGGCTGCAACTGAAAGCGAGTATGAAGGGAAATGGAATCATATGGCATTTGTAAAAAACACAGCAACTGGTATGATGAAAATTTATATCAATGGTCAGCTTTGGTATAGCGAAAGCGGAAAGACAAAAAGCATTGAAACAATTAGTCGTTTTATTATTGGCGGTAGTGCTAACCCGGCTGTAAACAGATCATATGATGGATATATTGATGATTTTAGTGTGTGGCAAATTGAACTTTCCGAAGCTCAAATCCAAGAATTAATGTACTCAAAACTTGATTTTGTGCATCCGGAGTTTGGTAATCTTGTAGCATATTTTGATTTTAACGAATCTTTAGGTTCCGGGAACCTTATTGAAGATCAATCAAATAATAATGCTGATGCATATTTCCTTGGAGAATTAAATCGCAAATCGTACGAAGGGATTAATAGATTTAAAGTGTTCTCGGAATTTAATTACCTACCTGTTACAACATTTATTCAAGGGGACTTTACGTACGAAACAAATACATTAACTTATACCGATTCTGTCTTAATGAATCAACAAATTTTAATGCAATATGAAAATCTTGACTTTTATAATATTCAATGTATAGATACCGCATTGTATTATAATAATTATGAATTACATACAGATATTTCTAATATAACAGATACAACATTCTTTACTGAGGATTATCTTTTTAGTAACAACGATTTAACCTATTATGGCGATGCATTTGAAGTTATTAATACAATCCAACTGCAAAATTATGTTACACCATATGGAATTAATTTAAGTCTTGGAGCAGACGGATTTACCTGGGTTTATGATGTTACTGATTATCAAAAACATCTTCAGGGGAATGTAGATATCTCAAGTCACAACACACAAGAACTTCTTGATTTAACATTTGTTTTTATTGAAGGAACTCCCGTTCGTGATGTTTTAGAATTCAATCAGGTTTATTTGGGGGATTTTGGACAGTATAATATTGCAAATGATATTAGTTTGACTCCGACTAAGTTAAAGCGAAATCCTGACGCTGCAATGTTTAATGTGAAAACCCGAACAACAGGTCATGGAATGGCAGGATCTGGGAATTGTTCCGAATTCTGCCCAACATACCATAATATTTCAGTTGAGGGAGAGCAACGTTACGAGTGGTATAATTGGACTTCGTGTGCAGGAAATCCGGTTTATCCTCAAGGTGGAACTTGGATTTTTGATCGTGCAGGTTGGTGTCCGGGAAGTTTTGCTGATACTTACGATTGGGATATTACAGATTTTGTAAGCGAAGCTGATTCTATAGAAATAGATTATGGAATGACACAATATCCGGTAGGAAGTGGAGAAGGAAATTACAGAGTGTCTGTACAACTTGTTCAGTATGGAGAACCAAACTTTGTTAATAGTGCTGCTATTGAAAATGTGTTGACACCAAACAATAACGATTTGTTTAATAGATATAATCCGGTGTGTAACAATCCAAAAATTCTCATTAAAAATAATGGTTCTGATATTCTAAATTCGGTTAATATTGAGTATGGAATAAATGGTGATTATTCATACACTTATCAATGGACAGGGGAGCTTGAGTTTCTTGAAACCGAGGAAGTTGCCTTGCCAGTTATTGATTGGCGTGAGTTTGCAGAAAGTAATTCATTTAATGTTCGATTGGTTTCGCCAAATGAAACAGACGACGAATATTTGCCCGATAATAATTATATAACAGAATTTGATGCAGTCGATATTTGGACAGATACAATTATGTTAGTTATGAGAACAAATAATTTTGGAGATGAAACCCATTATCAGATTTTAGATCAGCAAGGCAGTATAATTGTTGATAGAGATGAACTCGATAGTAACACAACATATTATGATACTCTGGCTTATGCTCCAGGATGTTATGAGATTCGAATATACGATGATGGTGAAGATGGCTTAGATTTTTGGTATTATGGTGGAGATGATGGTTTAGGATATGCTAAGCTTCGAATTCCGGGTGCACAGTATGTAAAACACTTTGAATCAGATTTCGGAAGCTTTATCAATTATCAGTTTATTATTCCTGATTTAAGCTATATAATAAATGAAGAACTCAATAGGGAGTATTTTAGAATTTATCCTAATCCAAATGATGGGTCTTTTAAACTGGATTTAAATTTTGATACTGATTTCTCTACTCAAGTTTTAATTTATGATATGTATGGTCGTCAAATATTTAAAATTGCTGGTTCAGAAATAAATTCAAATAGTCTGGATATTGATTTATCAGACTTAAATCATGGGGTTTATTTTGTTAAAGTATTATCAGGAAAAATGAATAGAACTTCAAAGTTGGTTATTAGATAGTTTATGCTAAGCATTACAATTTTATAACAAAACCATTAATTTTATATACAACGAAAAACATTTTATAATTGTCTGTTTTAAGAATGCAATTTTTGAAAATTGTTATTGCCATTTTCTATCACTTAAAACAGTCGCCATGAAAAACACCGTTTTGTTAATTTTATTTCTTGGATTTAACTCTTATTTTGTTTTATCTCAATGTTCAAATCCGTATGCAGGAGAAGATACTGCATTTTGTGGACTCACAGCCGATATTGCAGTTGAAAATGCAACAACTGGGTATTGGACAGCTTACCTTGGAGTAGAGGAAATGACACCTGCGCCAAACTACTTACCTTTAAATACAAGTACAGAAATTAGTGTTACTGTTGACAAGTTTGACGGTTACACTCAAATTGTAAGTTTTGTCTGGTCAGATGATAGTGGTCCTTGCAATGATACTGTACTTGTTGAGTTTGTTAAGCAGCCCGAAGCTTATGCAGGTGAAGATTTTGACGTTTGTGGAAGTTGTGCTGAATTTGATGCAAATTTATCTGGCATGTCTGGTGTATGGCTAGCAAATGGGTCTAATTACGATGATTACACTCAGCCAAATACGGGGGTTTGCTCATCTACCTATGGAAATACAAGTTTTATTTGGTATGTACAAAATAGCGCAAGTATAGCGTCTAAGACATGTATGGATAACGATGAGGTCGTTATTACTTTTTGGAGGGAGCCAACAGCAAATATTTTGACAAGTCCTGCAGATTCTGTTACATGTGGATTAAGTTGTGATTTTTTGCGTGCGGAAAATCCTGGTAGTGGAGTAACTGGTCA
The DNA here is from genome assembly GCA_964622935.1 of uncultured Bacteroidales bacterium. Classification (GTDB taxonomy): domain Bacteria; phylum Bacteroidota; class Bacteroidia; order Bacteroidales; family ML635J-15; genus Bact-19. The sequence continues at coordinate 15,090 of CAZUQY010000007.1, forward strand.
TTGGGAGTGTTCTACATGCGGGCCAACATGGTGGTATCCAGATATTCTTCCTGAAATACAAGTTTCTTCATATGGTTATAATGTATTTTACTGGATTGAAGAGACTGGACCTGAGATAAATCCTGGGTTTTGTACTGATACAGCAGGTCCTCTTGTTATTCATTTTCTAAATGATCAACCATTATATGCAGGTTATGATGAAGATGCATTTGGATTTGAACATACTTTACATGGTTTGTCCGGAGCAGAAAATGATCAATATGCCGAGTGCATATATCTCTGGGAAAACGATGAGGCTATAATTGATGATGCCACATCTCTAGAAACAATGGTAACTGTAACAGAATTTGGGGAATATGAATTCGTTTTAAAATCATATTATACAAATATGAATGACTGTGTTGATTCTGACACTGTAAAGATCAGGTTTAGAGATCCATTATATCAATTTGCTGAGAATAATGTTTTATTGGGTAGGGATATTGTGATTTTCCCAAATCCTGCAACTAATTATATAAGTATTGATTCAGAAAATCAGATAAAGCATATTGATATACTAGATATCAATGGTCGTATTGTTTTGAGTCCAGAAACAGAAAGTTCATTAATTGATGTGTCTGATTTGGAATCAGGAATATATTTCATCTCAATTAATACAAATGATTCACATAAAATCTACAAATTCATCAAACAATAAAACCCATAGCCATGAAAAGAATAATTACTCTTTCAATTTTTCTATTTGCGATCGTTTATACATCATTTGCACAATGCTCTAACCCAGATGCTGGGGAAGATTTTGCTGTTTGTGGTAATTTTGTAAGCTTAAGTGTTACTAGTTATACAACTGGTTATTGGTCTGCTTTGAGAGATGGAGTCCCATATCCTTTGGATTGTGTTGCAGATCTTACACTACCAGAAATAGAAATAAATATCCCACCATTTGAGGAGCCGTATATTTCTATTGATTTTGTTTGGAACGATGATAGTGGCCCTTGCATTGATTTTGTAAATGTAATTATTGCTAATCCACCATTTGCAAGTGTTGGTGAAATTGAAATGGCAGAGGTTTGTGGACAAGAATTTAATTTTAATGCAGATACAGCAGAAAACTCATGGGTTCAGGATATGTATTGGTCTGCGTCAGGAGTAAGCTGTTCTTTTGATGATCCAGAATTACCTGACGCAATTGTAACAATAGATCCTACACAATTTGGCGATAGTGCCTATTTTGCTGCTGCTTTTGTGTGGAATATGATAAACTATGAATGTCATTCAAAAGATACAATGTGGGTAAGCTTTTATCAGATTCCCGAATCGTATGCAGGAATTGATAATGCTTTTTGTGGAAAGATTGGAGAACTTGGCGCTGTTTTTAGTTTGCCAGAAAATCCAAATTACACTCCAGATGTATGGTGGTCATTAATCAGTAGGCCTACTGTATATGCCACGGGTAATATTTATCAAATAGATAATGACTCATCACAGCTTCAGGTATCTCACTATGGGATTTATGAGTTTGCTTTTCGTGAAAGCAACAGCTATTTGCCTACCTGTTATTCAAAAGATACAGTTCAAATAGAATTTGTTGAGATTCCGGTTGTTGATGCTGGTGAAGACTTTGATGTATGTGGAAGTGTCACAAACCTAAATGCTTCGAATTGTGAATTTTATTGCCATTGGTATGAACCTTTCTGGCCCAGCCCAATTGAAGATATTGAGGATCCGAATTCTTTGGTTTATTCATACTCATATGGTCCTGTAACGCATATCTGGCAAGGTTTTAATTCGGCAATAACAACGTCGTTGGAGTGTGTAGGTAATGATAGCGTTACAGTTACTTTTTGGCGAAGACCCACAGCAAACATTATTACTAATCCTTCTGATACATTAAATTGTGGTTTGTCAACCCAAATATTGGAGGCCGAAGACCCTGGCAGTGGGATAACTGGCTATTGGTATGGGGATAATCCTGCAATTATTTATGAGAATGAGTTTACTTTAAATCCAGTGATAACGGTTCCTGATTATGGTGACTACGAGTTTTACTGGATTGAAGAAACAGGACCGGCATTGCAACCGAACTTTTGTAGAGATACTGCTGGTCCGTTTGTATTGAGCTTCTTAGAAGCTCCAGAACTCTTTGTTGGTCTTGATGATTCTGTTTATGGTAATGAGTATTTATTACATGGTGAAGTTTCTACTGAACCAAATCAAGATATCCCATTTGTAAACTATTGGTCAGATGTGGATGGAGCTACTATTGAAAACCAATATGCTGTTCAAACAGAGGTAAGTGTAACTACATTTGGGGCTTATGAATTTGTTTTAACAACATCTTACGAAAACTTTTCAAGTTGTTATGATAAAGATACAGTTATAATTGAGTTTCTCGATGAGGATCTAATAGATGGCAATGCAATAATAATAGACATTTTTGCAGAAAATCCAGATATAGATTTAAATGGAAATCAGGTGTTAGTGTATCTGTATATGGAGAATTCGAGCAAAAGTAATGAGATTGTTCTTTATGCTGAAAAACTAAACGGATATGCCAATCAAGCAGTGTTCGAAAATCTAGATGATGGAATATATTATATTCAAGCTCAGTTTGTAAATCAAGAAGATTACGAAAGTGTTTTTCCAAATGTATATTATTATCTGGCATCTGATTTTAGCAATGCTGCTCCAATAAGTGTTGCTGGAAATAGCATGTTTTATTGTAGTGTTGAACATCCTTTAAAACCTGTGCAATCTGGATATACTTCAGCACATGGGATTGTTGGTCTTGATAATTCGAAATTATTGCAGGGGATTGAAAATATGGTAGTTGTTTTATATGATGTGGATAACGATCAAGTTTTAGATGTTAGTGTTACCAATGAAAACGGAGAGTACTCGTTTTCTGAAATTAGAAGTAATGCAAATATTTCAATTTCTGTAAGTAGTTTCGAACATCCCAATAGAATATCATTTGAAACAAGAACCGAAGCTGGGGTTGATTATCATGTCGATTTTGTTGTTCAAGGCACAGAAGTGTGGCCTGTTTATCAATCCGGCGTAGAAGATATTCTGTTAAATAATAGTGTCTCAATTCTTCCTAATCCTGCAAAAGACATTATTAAAATCCAATCTGAAGTAGAACTTTACAATATCGAGGTTTATGATATAAACGGACGCTTAGTTTTAAATGTTAATGATAATCAAACAGCAATTGATATATCTAAATTAGAAAACGGAGTTTATTTTTTTACAGCCTTATCTGATAAAGGTAAAATTGTAAGAAGATTTGTAAAGCAATAAATTTATTTGCAGGACGTGTGTAGGCATCAGATGACGACTGATGTTCGGCGTCTGATTTGGGAGGGTCGGCTTGGAATAATTTTTTATTTTTGTTTAACAAATCTACCAAGAATGTTTTTTGAGCAAGATAGATTATACCATGTATTTAATAGGGGAGATAATGGGCGTAAGATTTTCTTTTCTGAAGAGAATTATGATTATTTTCTGATAAAGATGTGTCAACATATTTTACCTCATGCAGATATCTTAGCGTGGTGTTTGATGCCGAATCATTATCATTTAATGATTTATGTGCATTCGTTGGAACTTAAATTGAAAGGGAAGCGAAATTTTAAAGGAACTGAAACAGAAGGTAAATTAGAGTATAATTATATTTCAAATTTAAATAAATCTATTGGGATTCTTTTAGCATCATATACTCGAGCTATAAATAAACAAAAAGAGCTGTCAGGTTCATTGTTTAAGAAGAATTCAAAAGCAATTTGTATGAATAGTAACGACGGATTAACACCTTCATATTTTAATACACAAACAGGGGCAATATGCTATGATCAATTTAAATTTAATTATTATCCACAGACTTGTTTTGATTATATTCATAACAATCCTGTAAAAGCAAAATTGGTAATGAGACCTGAAAAGTGGAAGTTTTCTTCATATTCTGAGTATGTTGGAACAGCAGATAGAAATTTTATAAGTTTTGATAGAATTAAAGAATTTGGAATAGTATGATGTTTTGCCGACGCTTTCTCGTTGCGAACCGCAGTCGCAACTCGAGCCACAGTTTAACTATTCATCAAATTTTCAATTTCGTCCGCTTCGATAGGTATATTTTTACACATATCAATTGGTTGATTTGGTGAAACTAAAATATCATTTTCAAGTCTAATTCCAAACCCTTCTTCGGCAATATAAATTGCAGGTTCGCAGCTAAGAAACATGCCGGGTATTAGGGGAGTATCTTTTTTGCCAACGTCATGAACATCAAGACCTATAAAGTGTGACACTCCGTGCATGTAATATTTTTTGAATGCTGGATTTTCTTCGTTTTGAGAATCAATATCATATTTGCTGATAAGTTTGAGTTTTAACAATTCATCTTGAATTAGTATTTCACATTCTGAATTGAGTTCTCTAATGGTCGTTCCAGGAATAATTTTTTTTATCATCTGTTTCTGCACATTCAGAACGGCAGAATAAACTTCTCTTTGACGTGTAGTGAATTTTCCTGATATCGGGATAGTACGCGATAAATCAGCAGCATAATAATCGAGTTCTGCTCCAAAATCTAATAATAGTAAGTCCCCTTCTTTGCAAATATTTCTGTTTGTATTGTAATGTAGAATATTGTTATTTTTTCCTGAAGCTACAATTGGTAGATAGGCATAGTCTTGCGCTCCACGTTTAAAAAACCCATTAAGCATTTCAGCTTCAACCTGATATTCATAAACCCCTGGTTTTACAAATTTTAGAAGATCAAGAAATGTTTCACCAGTAATGTCGATTGTCTTCTGAATAGTATTTTGTTCTTCTGGTGCTTTTTGTAAACGAAGTTTCATTGAATGTGGGTCAAGATCAATTACTTCAAGTTTATCAATTACATTTTTGTTTTTTTTAGACCATTGGTTAAATAAACTATTTTGATATTGGATACCTCTAACATTTGATTTGTGAGAGAAATACAAATGTTTGATCTTTGATGTGACATTCTTGAAAACACTCTCAAAGTTTTCATGGAATTCAACATCCTTAATTCCGGAGATATTGGAAGCATCTTTTTTTGAATATTTATATCCAGTCCATGTAATCATTTTCTGGTTTGGTTCAATAATAAAGGCGAACTCTTGAAATTTGTCAGAGTTTTCATCTTTGTGTAGCATAACTACCGTATCTTCCTGAGTCATTCCTGAAAAATAATAGGTATCTGAGTTTTGCCTATATTTGTAATACTGATCGCCGTTTTTTGGGAATTGTTCCGCCGAAAATAAGATTACAATAGAGTTAGGTAAAATCTCATTAAAAAGATTTACTCTATTTTTTGTAAAAAACTCTTCATTAAGATGTTTAATCATTTGGGTCACTGTATTTATCTCCTAGGGTACTTTTAATTATCTTCTTAAGCTCTTTTACTGCATTTTTTTCTGCAATGTTTTTTACAACAGCTTCTTTGCCAACGTAAATATGTACTTTTCCTTTAGCTGCACCAACACAACCGAAATCAGCATCTGCCATTTCGCCAGGTCCGTTTACAACACAACCCATAACTGCGATTTTATAACCCTTAAGGTGTGCAAACTCTTTTTTTACTTGTCTGGTTAATTTCTCAAGATTATAATTTGTTCTTCCACAACCAGGGCAGGAAACAAATTCAGCTTTTGTGTATCTGAGACCGATTGCTTGCAATAATTCTAATTGGAATTTATCATTATCATGGGTTTTATTAGGTGTTGTAATCCAGATGCCGCTCGCAAGTCCGTCGATGAGTCCTGATCCTGGGAATATTCCTGCTTCAGCAATTATATTTTCTTCTTCTATAGAATTGCAAATGTATTTAATAATAATTGGAAGGGTTTTGTTTATTTTACGTAATTCTTTATAAAAATATCTAAGCTCTCCCAAAGGATTTTCTGTTGAAAACTCTAGTACTGTGCAAATATTATTTTGTTGAAGGAGGTCTTTTGCTTCCTTTTTGTGAAGATCAAAAGCATTGAAAATAATGAAACTATATTTTGTTGAATCATATTTTTGCTTTTCAATTTCTGAGAATCTAATTAATTGATAAATGTTTGCTGGATAATTTGCTGACTTTAGTGTCTTCAAATCTGTTATTCCTGGTTTTTGAATATTTATTTTGTTAATATTCTCGGAGTTGTAGAAAATAATATCTGCTTCTGATTCCGAATCATCAGAAATTACACATGCTTTTTGATCAGTTACCGGAATTGGATTGAGTTTTTCTTCGAAATCATATGGATTATAAGTGTTTTTAGCTTGGCTAACAACCTGAAATTTGAATATGCGGTTCTCAAAAGAGCTTAGTATCTTTTTCCCAAAAGTAATCTCATTTTCGGGAGTTTCGGTTAAGGAAACTCTGAATGTGTCTCCTATGCCATCGCTAAGTAAAGCTCCAATACCTATTGCTGATTTCAATCTGCCATCAATGTCTGCACCTGCTTCGGTAACTCCGAGGTGTTGTGGAAAAACCATTGCATTTTCGAGCATTCGAGCATTAAGCAATCTACAAGCATATGTCATAGTTCTGGTATCACTTGATTTCATCGAAAGCACTAAATTGTAAAAGTTTTCTGAAATAAAAATGTCGGCAAATTCAAGAGCAGATTCTACCATTCCTTCAGGAGTGTTGCCATAACGAGTTAAAATGCGATCACTAAGTGACCCATGATTAGAGCCAATTCTGATTGCAGTGCCGTTTTCTTTACAAATTTTAATAAGAGGTAAAATGCGTTCATGAATTTTTTCTAGCTCAAGCTGATATTCATTTTCAGTAAAATTCACTTCTTTAAAAGATGCCCTTTTATCAATGTAATTTCCTGGATTAATTCTTACTTTTTCGACAATTCTTGCAGCTTCTTCAGCAATAACAGGATTAAAATGAACATCTGCAATGAGCGGATTCTTATAGCCATCAGCATGTAGACGTTTTTTTATTTCTTTAAGACTTTCAACATCAAGGATTCGCGGAGTTGCAATTCTTACAAAATCAGCCCCTGCATCAAAAATAGCTTTCGATTGATTTACAGAAGCCTCAATGTTTGTTGCAGGAACATTTGTCATGCTTTGGAGCCTAATTGGCTTTAGTGCACCAATAGAAATATCTCCGATTTTTACCTCTCGAGATGGAAATCTTTCGTAATTATGAATATCGATGCAATATTTGTTTGGGAAATCTGTCATTAGAGTAATAATTATTTAACAAAGATAAATAAATGAATTTCTTTTGAAAATACTTTAATAGACAAATTTAAAATAGGATTTGTATTTATTTACAATTAATTCAAAAGAAGAAAAGTTTTAGAATAAATGCTATCATTAAATTTGATAGAGATTAAATACATTCCTCCATTCTGGATTTTCATAATTGTTGAAATAGGGATAGCGTTTTTTCCTTGTTTTATTTCTAATGATCGTTCTCCAATTATTTCGCCAAGAATGTTGGAAACTTGAATTTCTGCTATTCCAGTATTCTCTGTTTTAAGAATAATATTTGAGTTTATGCTACCAGGATTTGGTGAGATAAATAAATCATTTAGAACTTTGGTTTCACTTACTCCAGTGCAATCGGAACTATAGTTTATTTGCCATCCTTCGCCAAGAGTACTAGATGAACCAGCAAAGAATCTTACAACTGTAATTTCCGAGTTTACTGCTATAGTTCCGGTTGGGATATTCTGGTAATTAAATGATTCAATTAGATTAGCAGTGCTAATGGAATTTTTATAAATATTTACAAAATCAATATTTTCACCTAAATCAAAATATTCGAAATCGATATAAATTTTGTTTGTATTCTCAGGTTGAATTGTCCATGAACACAATGTTGCTCCACTGTATAGACAGTCTTTGCTGCCATCGTCAAAACTTCCAAAAGGTTCAGTAAAAATTCGGCTTGCCTTACAGCTTTTTGTGCTATAGCTAACCGCCCAACCGTCTGAATTATAGTTTGCATCTGTGTTAAATTGGATTGTCATTTTTCCTGAAATAGCTTCATATCCTTCTTCGAGAGGTAGGTTTTCTGCATCAAGACTTACAAGTAAATTGTTATCTTCAGGTGAACCATCCCATATATTTATTATGTCTCCTACTGCCAGATCAAATTTTGTAAAGTCAAGAGCAATTATTTGTTTGCATTCTGGTTCAATTACATAAGTGCAGGCAGAATTACTTTGATAATCCTCAAATGAACTTCCATCGTCAAATGAACCCTCTGCACCATTAATGTTAATTAGTTCATTACAATAGCTTGGATATGATCCTTCGGGATAAATATTTAAAAGTGCATGTTGCCATTGGTTATAGTTGCCTTCGCTATTGCCAGGAGTGGCTGAAGTTCCAAGCGCATCAAGAGTATAAAACCCATTTCCGTATCCTCCCCAGCCCCAGTTCATGTGAAAATAATCTTCGTCCTGATATCCATCGCAATTCCAGGCGTGTCCAGCTTCATCAGTATATCCGACATAAAATATTGGTTTCTTTTCGTCAATATGATTTCTTAACATCTCTTTCCAATCTTCTTCCCAATAATCATCTTTAATAACGAGATCAATATTATCCTCATATCTGAAATAATTTACTAATGCTGTAGCAACGTCTTCCGGAGATGCACCTGAACCTTGTGGAGACCAGTGCATTTTAATAGCAACTCCTGCATGAAAACACATTTTTGCGAGTTCATCATTTGAAATCTGTCCGGAATTTGGCATTGAAAACCAATCGTATGTGTTTTGTCCGAAATTTACAGTAAAGTCACCAAAATCACCATTATCCCATGAATCATGGGTATATGAACCTGTGCCGGTAAAAGGCCAGTTGTAATACTTCATTATTTGCAACATTGCAATTGCCGAACAACCTACGGGACAACGACCTCCATAACCTGTAGGAGTGCCATCCGCTTGTGGACACATTGCATTGTACGGCATACTTTGATTCCATTCAATTGGATCAAGTAAGCCTTCAACTGTAGCTTTTGTTTTAAATGCTTGATTTGGTTTAAATTTAGTTAGGTCTTGCCATTCCCCTATAACTTCCTTAGAAATCAAAAGTTTGTTTTCTTTTGCTTCTGAATTCATCATTGAATAATAGTCTAATAAATATTGCTGCGAAGGCGAAATGTTTCCAATATTAAACCCCGATTCGAATGAATAAGCCAAAATGGGTTTAACATTATCATTTGACGATACAACTACAAAGCCATCATCATTATTAATATTAAAAATGTACAAGGAACACGATTCATCTATTGACGGATTTTGAATACATGTTAAGATCAAATTTTCATATTTAATTTCATTGGTTTTTGTAGTACTTTGTATAGCTTGAAAATAGTAATTTCGTGCAACTTTTTCAGCTATATCTCGCGGGATATCACTTCCAAATAAGTAAAACCCTGTAAAAAGTAAAAAAACAATTAGAATCGACTTTTTCATTTGTCTATATTATAGTTATATGTGTACAAAGGTAAGTAATAATTAGATTAAGTTAGATGGAAAAATATAAAGCAAATGGAATAGTATTTATTTACTGCCACTTAACTTTTTGATTTCATTAAGTTTATTAAGTGCTTCAAGTGGCGTTAAACTATCGATATCAATACCCTGTATCTCTTTTCGTATCTGGGATAAAACAGGATCGTCGAGCTGAAAGAAACTGAGTTGATAACCATCACGGTTTTTAGCAATGTCTCCAATTGGTTTTGCAAGACTCTTAGAATCTTTTGCATTGATATCTTTTGCTTCACCTTCAAGTTGCTCAAGAATCTTTTTTGCGCGATAAACAATTGATTTAGGCATTCCAGCCATTTGTGCGACATGAATACCGAAACTGTGTTCACTACCTCCGGGTTGTAGTTTGCGCAGGAATATTACCTTATTTTTGGTCTCTTGAACAGAAACATTGTAATTTTTTATTCTTTTGAACGACTTTTCCATCTCGTTCATTTCATGATAGTGAGTAGCAAAAAGCGTTTTTGCTTTTGCTTTTGGGTGTTCATGAATATACTCTGCAATGGACCATGCTATTGAAATG
>CAZUQY010000008.1:0-23417 GCA_964622935.1 uncultured Bacteroidales bacterium
TTTTTGAAAATGTAAAACTAAATAATAGGACAGAGTTCAGATTACACTCCCTTTTAAATCCCCCGAGAAATAATTCTGTAACTTTAAAAGTAAATTACTTTTTTTCTACAACATCCAATAATTCAAATCTACTAATACCCAACCAATATTTCTTTATTGATATCTCTCTAAGTTTTATCCAATACATTTCACTATTTAATCCATACTGTTTTACTAGTTGAGAGATATCTTCTCGAATTTCAGTAACGATTTCAGTTTTGATACTAAACAATATCTCTCTCTCATTATATCTAACTAAAACAGATGTCGACAAAACGCCTGAAGTATCAACTGTAATTGTTCCATAACCAATAGTTGAACCTGTACCAACCTGTAAACCATCATTAAAACAACTTAAAGGAGGATTAAATCCCGCATAAGAAACCAATTCAATCTCATCAAGTCCTGCATGAAGATATTCCATTATTCGCAATCCTGCTTTTGCTCCCAAAATTGAATAAATCCCCATATGTGAATGTATTTCAGACGTAAGAGAAACAATTTTGAATTCCGAATATCCATATGCTTTTAATATTGTATCGGCAAAATTATTTACATCATTACACAACATAAATCCACTAGTCGGAATCTCATTAAAAACAACTCCCTTATCGGGTTTATCATAATTAAGAATTCCTGTCACTAATACATCAAAATAGCTTTCGGGTTTTGGGTTTACTGTTCTGACATATTCCATCACTGCAAGCTCATCGAACATACCAGGATAAAGCAAATAGAGAGGTAAAAAATCATCCCAATAGTACATTCCTCCTTTTTCAAAGCTAGTATTAGAAAATGCATTAAAAATAGTACGAGCATAAATAGATTTCATCTGAGAACAAATACCTAAAAAGTCATCTTCATAACATTCTCCTTTAGCCGATACCATCTTTATTGGTATTCTATTTTTCATCAATTCGTTAAATGCCTCTTTATCCTGTTCGAAATTAAACCCAATTGGTTGATTATCATAATCGCAATACCACAAAACAGTTTCAATTTTTGGACTTAAATCCGGATAGTTTTTTACCAATTCTGCAATATTTGTAAGTGGTCCCATTGCAACAAAAATTGTCCTTTTGTTTTCTGTTCGCACAGCCCTTTCAAGCAAAATAGCAGAATTTGTGAAATCAGTAAGAAAATCATCTGGAAAAAGGTTTATCCAAATTGGCAAAGCATGTTTATAGTGCTTTTTTGATGCTTTGCTATTCATTCCTTGCCCTATTAGAATTCCTTCGTGATGGAATTCTTTACAAAGTAAGGAAATGTATCCAGCTGAAACTTCCGGTGGAAGGACTCCGTCAACTGTTGTAATTGCATTAATGTTGAAATCCCGCGAAGCCATAAAATATGTAAGCGCACGTAAATCGTCAACACCTCCGTCAGAATCTATTACAATATTATATTTTGCCCGCTTATGTGCATAAACACTGTTAAGCCCTGAACAAACAAACAATATCAACAAAATTAAACTAACATTTTTCATTTTAGTAAAATCAATTTTTGCTGAAAATAAAATAAAAATCACCATTGTGATTATCGATTATTTTTTGATCCGCGATAATCAAATCCCTATCTTTATAAACGTGTGCTACATACCCAATATTTTCAAGAATTTTAATAGTTGCCAATCTGTTTTCCGTTCCACTCAACTCACTTTGAATCATTGGATGATGTTTCGATAAAACCTGTTGCATATTTTCAAAAACAACACGTTCATATCCTTCGACATCAACTTTTATAAAATCAATCTTTTCAATTTCTCCAAAAAGAGAATCAGGATTTTTCATTTCAACATCAAACATTTTTTCAAAACCTGTTTCTCCCTCATTTATAACCCTTGTCATTCCATGATGCACAACACCATCAACTTCAGGCATTCCCATTTTAACCAATTTTTCAGCTTCACCCAATGCATATGGGTAAAGTACTAATTTAGGTGATTTATATTTACCCAAGTTTTTCTGCCATACTTCTACAAAAACAGGAATAGGTTCCACAGCATAAACCTTACCGGTTACACCAACAAGTTTTGCTAAAAAATATGAATAATATCCTAAATTAGCTCCTATATCTATGCATGTAAATCCTGGTTTAATCAAAGACTTTAGATAATGAATTTCTGGGTACTTATCCTTGCCAAAACCATTATCAATATATTTTATATAAACGGAGCTTACAATTCTAAGATATTTTTTTAAACCGAATATTCTATAAAAAACAAGTCTTAAAAATTTCATTATCAAAGTTTATTTTAATTCCTCAAAATCAACATAATCTCCCTTTTCTTGAGAAATGTCATCTTGATTATTTTCGGGTATAAAATCTATATTAATCTCCCCCGTTTTTGCTTTTTGTTTCTTTTCTGTTTCGTCATATTCAGGATTCATCCTTTTTGCCACATTGCGCAACCAGCGTTTTAACAACCATGGTATCACTTTCCTAAACATGAACCATATTACAACATAAATAATCGAAATTACTAATATCAATTTAATGAACCACATAGTTTAAAAAATTAACATTACCAGATAAACAACAACCAATCCTATTATAAAACCGCCATAAACCTGCCATTGATTATGTCGTTCGAGAAAAAGTCTTGATGAAGCGACAAATCCTGAAGCTACAATTATTAAGAATCCATAAAACAAAACATTTAGATTGCTGAAAATGCTAATATAAATGACAAATCCTAACAGCCCGCCTAAAGCCATTGTGTGAAAACTTATTTTCCAGAAAAAAGTAATTACAGTACAAACAATAAGTATTGCAACTGATGAAATAATCACTTTTAACAGAATTGATGGCATATTAACACGTTGCATAAAATAATATGCAAGAGAATAAATTATTATTACGCTAAAAAGAGGCAAAAGCCTATCCTTGCGGACATCTATTTCTAGTCCGGGAATTATTCTGAAGTAAAATAATACAGGTATAAATAATGCCGGCAGAACAAAGGTAAGGATAAAAAATATTGAATAAATTGTATCTCTAATATCCGCATTTACGACACTCAAATAATGACCTGAATTAAACAAAATCACCACTGCCAATGTTGCCATAAGTAGAGGATGAAATGCATAACTTATAATTTGAGCAATCGCTTTATTTGTTTTAATTTTCTGCATTACAATTCCTTTCTGAGCCTTGCAACCGGAATATCAAGCTGTTCGCGATATTTTGCAACAGTACGCCTGGCTATATGATATCCTTTAGATTTAAGGATTTCTGCCAGTTTATCATCTGTTAAAGGTTTAGATTTATTTTCTTCAGCGATACAATCACGCAGAATCTGTTTTATCTCACGAGTAGAGACTTCCTCTCCAGATTCGGTTTGCATTCCTTCGCTAAAGAAATACTTTAGAGAATAATTCCCATAAGGCGTTGCAACATATTTACTATTAGCGACACGTGAAATGGTTGAAATATCAAGTCCAGTAATCTCAGCAATGTCCTTAAGAATCATTGGTTTTAAATCGGTTTCGTCACCTGAAAGGAAAAATCGTTCTTGAAAATCAGCAATTGCATTCATACTAAACAACAAGGTATTTTGTCGTTGGACAATTGCATCAATAAACCACTTTGCAGAATCTAATTTTTGTTTAATAAAAACCAATGCATCCTTATCTGATCTAGAAACATTTTTATTTTTTACATAATCCGTCATCATTTGGGTAAAATTACGACTGATTTTTAGTTCCGGTGCGTTCCTTGAGTTAAGGCCAATTGCTATTTTTCCATCAACAATATCAAGAATAAAATCAGGAATAATAGATTGTACAGACCTCATTTGAGGTTCTCCAAACGAACTCCCTGGTTTGGGATTAAGCTTAAGAATTATTTCAATTGCAGATTTTAGTTCAATTTCGTCTATTCCACATTTAGACATTATTTTTGTGTAATGCTTTTTGGTAAACTCCTCGAAACACTCCCCAATTATCTTTTTTGCCATTAGCACATCATCTGTCACATTCTCTTTTCTTTCAAGTTGTAACATCAAACACTCCTGCAAGTTTTGTGCTCCAGTACCTGCGGGGTCAAGATCCTGTATGACTTCCAATACCCTCTGTAATTCATCTTCAGTAACTTCAAGATTTTGTGAAAATGCAATGTCATCGACAATCGAATCAAGCTCGCGACGTAAATAACCATCCTCATCTATATTTCCAATTAAAAATACAGCTAAGAGTTTTTCACGATCATCCACGTCTTTTAACACAAGTTGATCGCTAAGATGTTCGTGAAATGATTTTGATGATGAGTAAGGAATGTCGCGATGCTCATCATCTCGAGATGTATTATTTGTATTTAGCTTATATGATGGCACTTCATCGTCATCACCAATATAGTCTTCAAATGAAAATTCATCCTCTTCATTTTGGGAATCCTCATTATCCTGAGTTTCATCAGCAGAATATTCATCTTCCTGATCGTTCCCTTCGTCAAGTGCCGGATTTTCCTCCAACTCTTTCTTTATCCTCTGCTCCAATTGCAATGTTGGCAGTTCCAAAAGTTTAATCATTTGGATTTGCTGTGGTGACAATTTTTGCAGAAGTTTCTGCTGTAAATTCTGTTTTAACATATCTTCTATTCTCTTATTCTCAAAAATACAAAATTTTTAATTACAAAACGAATTAAAATTCTGCATTCTTAGGTGTACGTGGGAAAGGAATTACATCACGAATGTTACCCATCCCTGTGACAAAAAGCATAAGTCTTTCAAAACCCAATCCAAATCCGCTATGAGGTACAGATCCAAACTTACGTGTTTCGAGATACCACCACATTTCTTCCTCCGGAATTGCCATCTCTTTAATCCTATTATAGAGTTTGTCATAATCCTCTTCTCTTTGAGAACCACCGATAATCTCACCAATTTGAGGAAATAGCACATCCATTGCTCTAACGGTTTTTCCATCATCGTTTTGCTTCATGTAGAATGCTTTTATTTCTTTAGGATAATCTATTAAAATTACCGGTTTTTTGAAATGCTTTTCTACCAGATATCTTTCATGCTCACTTTGCAAATCGGTTCCCCAATCTTTTACCGGATATGCAAATTTTCCTTTTTTATTTGGTTTTGAGTTTCTTAGAACCTCTATTGCTTCTGTATAAGTTACTCTCTCAAATTTATTATTTACAACAAATTCTAAACGCTCGATTAAGCCCATATCATCTCTTTCGTTCTGTGGTTTAGAGTTTTGTTCATCTGCTCTACGCTTATTCAAAAATTCTAAATCTTCGCGACAATTGTCCAAAGCATATTTAACAAGATATTGCAACATTTCTTCTGCAAGGTCCATATCGTCGATAATATCATAAAATGCCATTTCGGGTTCAATCATCCAGAATTCTGCTAGATGACGCGCTGTATTTGAATTTTCAGCACGGAAAGTAGGACCAAAAGTATATACTTCGGCTAATCCCATTGCTGCAAGTTCTGCTTCAAGTTGTCCGGATACTGTAAGATTTGTCATTTTACCGAAAAAATCCTGAGTGTAATCAATTTTACCATCTTCAGTTTTTGGCATATTATCGATGTCCAAAGTTGTTACTTGAAACATTTCTCCTGCACCTTCAGCATCGGAACCAGTAACTATTGGAGTATGTACATTACAAAATCCTTTATCATTAAAAAATTTATGAACTGCAAATGTCATAGCATGTCTGATGCGAAAAACTGCAGAAAAAGTATTTGTTCTAAAACGCAAGTGGGCAATTTCTCTTAAAAACTCCAAGCTATGACGTTTTGGCTGTAATGGATATTCGTCAGGATTTGCTTGTCCTAAAATCTCAAGCTTTATGCACTGCAATTCAGAACTTTGTCCGCTACCTTGGGATTCAACTGTTTTTCCAATAACAGAAAGTGATGCTCCAGTATGGACCTTTGCCAACAATTCTTCTGTTTCAGGATTCATGTCAACAACAATCTGTAAATTATTTATTGTAGATCCATCGTTAAGAGCAATAAAACAAACATTTTTACTTACACGCTTGGTCCTTACCCAACCCTTCACAAGTATCTCATTTCCAAATTCATTGGTTTTGAGAACATCAATAATTTTTACCCTTTTCATTTCGATAATATTTAGTCTGCAAAAATAGAAAAAAAGTAGCACTACACAAAGAACATGTTTTTTTGAAGAATCAAAAAATAAATTCCAAATTCTAAATAACAAATTTCAATGTTCTCGATAGGTCTTATCTGTTTATAATGCTACTTATTATTGGATTAATAAAAAACTGGCAGGCATCAAACTTTTATGTCCGAACATCCTGCCAGTTTATATATAGGGGGGTTAAGTTTTAATTCTACTTAAAAACATTTTCGCAGTCCATTTCTTGTTCTATTCTGTGCATGCTGCCAATTGTAATTTTTGATGTATAAGTTCCACTGTCTGTATAGTCCTGATATACAATTGGATAAAATATTTGACATTGTCCTGAGCTGTTCTTAGTAACTACTGCAACATTGATCCAACGTAACATTATTGCTCCATTATATTGATTGTAAGTTATTTCCCAATCGCTACCCATGATAACAACCCTTTGCACAGTTTGTGGCCAGTCAGCATCAACTATTGCTTGTTTAACATTCGCTTCAATAGTCGCATCTTTCATTTTAAATTCAGGAACTTTAATGTTTTTTATAGACTGTACACGATAAGCAGCAACCATTTCTTTAAATTTATTGCGACCAGCCTCATCTGTATTGTCAAATTTAAATACTACTTCTCCAAGAGTATTACCTGAACTCATTCCATCAAATTGATATACAACTGCTAAGGTCACATCATAAATACCTGGTTCAAGTTCACTTAATTTTTTAGTGAGTAAAAATGCTTCCTTTGGATATACCATGTCTGCGATTTGAGGCGCCATTTCAACTTCATAGGTGCTGCCCTGACCCCAGATTGTCTCTCCATCCATGTACCAATCATAAAAACCAATTGCTTCACCATCAACTCGTACAACTTCCATCATACTTAGGTTATATCCACCAGTAATATCACCAAAGGATTTAGACATATAAACCATCCCGTAGATAGACTCTCCTGCTTTTATTGTTACGATTTCATCGTTTTGATTATAAGTAGTCGACAAAGGAGATTTTGCAACCTGCACTTCACTTAATTTCTCCTTTTTTAATTCTGTTCCGTAAATTTTTATATAATCAACTTCTATTGTTGTTTTATTTGCTATTAAGAAGCCAAAATACTGCATATTTTCTGATAATTCAACATTATTATCAATCCCAATTATTGTATTGTTTACATAATACGTAATCTCTCTGTGACCAGAAGCCCCCTCCTTAAGATTTTTACACTCTACTTTAAAAGTTATATCTTCCCCAGCTTCGGCAAAACTATCATCTACCGTTATATTCTCATAGATTTCTCCATTGGCTGCTCTTCCATTGCTATATAAATATGGAGAAGCTTTTTCATTATCTAGAGTTATTCCATAAACTTTTGTCTTTTTCTCTGTACAAACCGCATAAAACCTAACGCCATTTCCTATTTCAACGAAACTAAATTTTGTTTCAATTGTAAAATCTTCCATTACATCGTATTCCGCAGAATTTTTCCACAATAAATCTACTTGAGAATTGTTTGTTAAAACATACATTCCATCTGTGATTTTACCGTTAAATTGAGAATCGTAATCAACATCCCAACCATAAGAATTGTCATTAAAATTTTCATCAAGAACTATTTTTAAATCTTGACAATAAGCACTCACTGATCCTAACAACATTATTGTTGTAAATAAGCTAAATAATTTTTTCATGTTTTTCATATTTATAAATTTTAAGTATCTGTTATTCCTGAATCAAAACTACTGCCAAACCATGCCAAAATTAAAATTAGTTAGTGAACGACATAAATCTTCAGTAAACGAAAAAGACAGTGCTATTTGCACTGCCTTTTATTATTAAAACTTAAGTACTACATATTTCTATGATTAACTACTTTTCCACCTGTAATAGTCAATACACCAGCATCCCCCAACTTTATATTTTCTCCTTTAACTTCAATAGAAACAATTGTATGATATGTTGATTTTATCTCTGTTACTCCGTCTTCATCTTCACTTTCTCGGACCACATAATCGTATTCAATAATATCATTTGAATCATCAAGGGTAGTTTCATATAAATAGAAATAGCCGACTTCTTCTGTATATTCTGGCATGAGCATTCCATCAACAAAAATAGTATATCCATTTTTAGGATGGCTGTATTCCATAAGCTGACTTCCATCATAACCCAGACCAACAAGATAGCTAGCATCTCCATAAGAAATGACCATATCAGCTATTGTTATCGTCTTACCTTCCAAAGTACCAAGAAAATTTTCAGGATCTTCGCTATACTGAGTAAGTATGTCCCAACTGGTAAAAGTTATTACATCTGTTTTCGATTCTGATTTGTCTTGATCTGTACTATTCGTGTTTGAGCTACACGATGCAAATAACGCTATTAAGCAAATTCCAATTAAAATGTTTTTCATAGTTTCTATAGTTTAATGTTTGACACAAAACTATATTAGATATGAGTTTGACACAAAAAAAGTAAGTGAGTAACAGTTTACATCAGTAAACAACAATTTATGGAAAGTATGTTAATGTTTATATCAGGTTTATTTTATCTAATAAATCAACTTTATGTGTTCTGCCAATTGGCAAAAGTTGTTCTCCAATTTCAACTTCTCCACCAACAAGCTTATCAATATGATTAATATTAATGCAATATTTTCGATGTATTCTGACAAACAATTTATGATTTATTTTGCTTTCTAAATCTTTTAAGGTTGTCGTAACCAAAACCTTCTCATCTTTTAATTTCACAAAACAATAATAATCATACGCTTCGATCCATCTTATTTCAGAAACAGTAATTTTTCTAAGCCCTTTATCAGTTTTAATAAATATTGGCTCTTCTATTTGTACACTTTCTACATTTCTTTTAAGCTCAGATTTAAATTTACTTATTGCTAAATCAACTGCAATTCTTATGTCTAAATCAGTATAAGGTTTTGTTACATATCCATAGGGTTTTGTATGTTTAACTCTCTCTATTGTTGCTTGATCAACAAAGGCTGTAACGAAAATAAAAGGCAACCGAAAGTCTGTGTTAACAATATGTGCTATTTGCACACCATCTACAGGTTGATTAAGATTAATATCCAATAATATCAAATCAATCTTCTTGTTCTGTAATAATTCAAGCGCATCATCCACGTTTTCGGCTACTCCACTAACATTGTATCCAGCCTCTTCAATTGTTGCTGCAAGATTCTCAGCAATGATAAATTCATCTTCAACTATTAATATATTCGCCTTATTCATTTTCATCTCTTCTAAAATTAAATGACAATTCAAATCCTGTGTTTGATTTTGGATTAACTACAACTTCACCTTTAAGCTTTTTAATTATTGATAAAATTAATTTATATCCGAAGCTTTTTGCTTTTTCAGGTATAACATAAGAACTAATTCCTTTTCCATTATCTGAGTACTGATAAGAAATTAAGTTGTCAGAATCAGTTATAGAAATAGAGATTATAAAACGCTCAATTTCAGGATCATATCCATGCTTAATAGAATTTGTTATCAACTCAGAGGATAATAATCCCAAATTTATTGCAATATCAGTATTTATCCTTGTTATATCAGAAAGAATATTCAATTCAATTTCACTCGTCTTATCAAAAGAAAAAAGCAAATTTTCGGCAACATCCATTAAATAATCCTCAAGATAAATATTAGTTAAATCAGATTGTTGATAGAGCTTTTCATGAACTAGCGACATTGCTTCAATTCTCTGCTTTCCATACGACATTGCAGCTTTCACCTCTTTGCTATCAGATTTTCTTTGTTCAATTGCAAGTAAACTTAAAATGATTTGCAGATTGTTTTTAACTCGGTGATGAATCTCTCTAATTAGAACTTCCTTTTCCTTGTCACTTTTTTCAATAAGTGCATTTTGCTCACTTAAAATTAAATTGTTTTGCTTATGCTTTAACACTTGTATTACAACAACTACCAGCATAGTAATCAATAAAATAATACCAACAATAAAATAAATAAATTGTCGTCGCTTCACTAATAACTTTTCGTTTGAATTAGTAATTTCTAGTTCTTTAATTGCAATCTGTTTTTCTTTATCTTTCAGATTTAACTCTGACTCATACCTTTGCATGGCAATGAAATTATTCTCAGATTTTATTGAATCCTGATAAGCAAAATAAATAGATTGATACTTTAATGAATTTTTATAGTCTCCAGTTGCCTCATAACTCTGGTAGAGATCCTTTAATGCATCACGAGCACTGTTTTTGTGTCCGGAAATTGCGAACAATTCATATCCATTAACCAAATAAGGAATAGCTATTATATACTGTTCACCTTTGACATATACTTCTGCCAACGCAACATATGATTTTGCCAAATCAAGCTCGACATTTAATTCTTTTTGAATGACGATGCTTTTATTAAGATAGGATATTGCTTGTTCACTATCCTCTGTTACTGTAGCTATTGAATTATATGCATAGGCAATCAAAAGCTTATTATCTGAAAATTCATAAATTGACAATGCCCCTTCATAACAAATCAAAGCTGAATCATTCATATCGGTTGCACGATAAATATTACCAATGTTTTGTATTGTAATTGCAATTGATTTTGACACAGGCAACTTATTGTAAATCGATAATGCATGACTATAGTATCGCTTAGCATCGGGAAAATTCTCCATCGCTTCATAGATACGCCCAATATTATTGTAAGTTCTGGCTTCTCCTTTTTTGTTGTTCTGGCTTTGTTGAATCAGCAGTGTCTTGTTATACAATTCAAGAGCCTCATCAAATCGTGACTGTTGCTTAAGGATTATCCCTTTCTCATTATAATAATCAGCTAACAATTCTGGACTAATTGATTTATAACTTAGAGCATAATCAAGATTCTCTTCTGCATCAGATAACTTTCCTAATATTCGAAAGGATTTGCCAATTTGATAGTAAGATCTCGAGAGCAAGAGTAAATTGTTTTCAGATTCAGATTGCATTTTCGCTCTTAACGCATAATCTAGTGCAATCAAGGGTTCATTTTCCTGATGCAATTCAGCAGAATCCAACAAAACTATTATGTCTTTTTGGCAAAGAACCTCCAAATGACAAGAACTCAATAACAATAGAATTAATAAAGACTTAATAAATACGACTATATGCCAATTGTTTTTCACCAATGGGTTTTCTTTTGTTAGTTCTTTTCAAAGATAATCTTTTTACTTAGAAACCTTAAACTTGTAAAATAGAAACTCAAATAACTCTCTAATGAGAAAAGATCCAAGATTGGCATACTTGCTTTAATAATTTATGTATTTGCTTTGATTGTTTTCCACATTCAGCTTTCCAAACTGAGGTTTTCATTTATTCAACAACCAGAAGCAATCTCTATGTTCTTGCAACTGGTTATAAATATTAAGCTCTCCTAGCTTATTGAAACAAACAACAGTGTTTTTACAACCTTTTGTGCGTCATAATACACTTTTGCGTGATTTTCAATTGACTTAAGGCCGTTTTACGCTCAATAGTGCGCATTATTGCTCTATTGTAAAGTAAATAGATCTCCCCCTACATCCCCTTCACTCCTTCAGCAAGTCTAACCGCTTCTTTCTTTACCTGACCAACACCAATAAGTCCACCAGAAAAACCTGATGAAACTGAACCGATATGCACACACCCGTTTTGAACATGAACCTGCATTTTATAATACTTAACAAATGCTCCAAAAAGTAATTTTGTAGTGCGATTTCCTTTTTCAAAAATAGCATTAATCACAATACGTTCAATTAGATTGTAACCATTGTTTTTCATAAACATAGCAACCGCTGTTGCCAATTCGTTATCATTTTCACATTAAAAAACATGAATGAAATTATCAGAATTTCTGGCCTCGTTTACAGTAAATTTTATCATAACTCTATTTTTATGCGTAAAGATGAAAGTTTTATAGAATTTCTCTGTCTTATAGTTATTTTTTTAGTAAATTTGCAGCGCTTGCTATAAAAGAGAAACAAAATTATTATTAAGATAAGAAAACAAATACATTTATTTAAATTTAACAATTTATTAATGCATTTAAGTATTAATAAATTGAATTTAATGTAAATTTGGAAAAATTATATCATAATGGGCATCATTAAATTTGACAAACAACAGCTAATAAATCTAGAATATTCACTAAGCCGTGAACTTCTACGAACAAATCGTGCAGGAACATATGCCAACACAACAATAGTTGGTTGTAACACTAGAAAATATCATGGATTGCTTGTTTGTCCAATGGAGGACATTGACAACGAAAATCATGTGATGCTTTCAGCTCTTGACGCGACTATAATCCAACATGATGCGTCATTTAATCTCGGTGTAAGAAAGTATCCTGGAATTTACGAGCCTAAAGGTCATAAATATGTGCGAGATTTTGAAGTAGATGTTATTCCTCGAATAGTTTATAGGGTTGGAGGTGTTGTACTCCAGGTCGAACGAATTTTAAGCGAAGATGACCGTATAATGATTAAACACACTCTGCTTGAGGCAAATTCGAAAACTACACTAAGACTTAAACCTTTTCTTGCTTTCCGAAATGTGCACAAACTGAGTAAGGCAAATTTATTTGTAAACACAAAATATCAAACTGTCGAAAACGGAATAAAAGTTAGAATGTACGACGGATACAAAAGCCTGTTTATGCAGTTTAACAAAAAGATTGAATATGTTCATGTTCCAGATTGGTATCATAATGTTGAATACATCGAAGAGCAGAAACGCGGATACGACTATCAGGAAGACTTGTATGTCCCAGGATATTTTGAAATGGATATCAAAAAGGGAGAAAGCATCATTTTTTCTACCGGATTAAAAGAAACTAAAGCGTCAAAAATTAAAAGCAGTTTTGCGTCATCTCTCAAAAAAAGAAGTTCCCGCGAAACGTATCTTGATTGCCTTAAAAGTTCAGCACAACAATTTATTTACAAACGAAACGGCAAAACTGAAATAATTGCTGGTTTTCCATGGTTTGGTCGCTGGGGAAGAGACACCTTTATTGCTTTACCAGGACTGACACTATATAATGGAGATGTCAAAACATGTAAAGATGTACTTGACACAATGACTTCAGAACTCAACGAAGGATTATTTCCAAATATTGGATCGGGCGAAACCACTGCAATGAATTCGGTAGATACCCCTCTGTGGTTTTTCTGGACATTGCAGGAGTATGCAAAATTTATTGACGATAAAACCAAGATCTGGAAAGATTATGGCAAAAAGATGCAGCATATTCTTGACCATTACCGTAAAGGCACGCATTACAATATTCAAATGCATGACAATGGACTTATATGGGCAGGGGATACTGGCAAAGCCCTAACATGGATGGATGCTGTTGTTGCAGGTAAGCCCGTAACTCCACGTCACGGTTTTGATGTTGAAATAAATGCTCTGTGGTATAATGCCGTAAAATTCAGCCTCGAAATGGCAAAACTTGCTGGCGATACTAATTTTGTAAAAAAATGGTCGGTAATCCCAGAAATAACAAAACTATCTTTTCTTGAAAAATTCTGGTGTGACGAAAAACAATATCTAGCAGATTATGCTACTTACGATGATGTCGATTGTTGTGTTCGTCCAAATCAGATTTTTGCCTGCTCGCTTCCATATTCCCCACTATCTGAAGCAAAAAAAGAAAGAGTTTTAGAAAATGTAAAAAAGGGACTCTTAACTCCAAAAGGCTTAAGATCACTAACACCAGAACATCCAGATTACAAAGGTGTTTGCGAAGGTAATCAAGAACAGAGAGACGCGGCATATCATCAAGGTACAGTATGGCCATGGCTGCTAGGACATTTTTGTGAAGCTTATCTTAAGGTACATGATAAAAGCGCCATAAATTTTATTGAAAAAATATTTAACGGTTTTCAAGAAGATATGACCGTTCGTGGAATCGGTTCAATTTCCGAGATATATGACGGAGACCCTCCACACACACCAAGAGGAGCAATCTCTCAAGCTTGGAGTGTTGCAGAGCTAATCAGGATCTATTATATGCTTGAATCATATAAAAACACTAATACGGAGGTGAAAATATGAAAGTACTAATGTTTGGGTGGGAATTTCCGCCACACATAACAGGAGGTCTGGGAACAGCATGTTACGGGCTAACAAAAGGACTTTCACATTTTGATGTTGAAATGCTTTTTGTTGTTCCAAAAGCATATGGAGATGAAGACCAGAAACATGTTCACATACAAAATGCTGGTGATGTAACTATAACAGAAAAGAAAACAGTTAAACAAGAAATTTGGAATAAATTTAAATATTTTGAAGTAGGCTCAAATCTAATTCCTTATATGGATCCAGAAGATTTTGCCAAAGTATTTAAAGGAAAAATATTTTCCCATACTGAGTTTAGCGAACAGGTTTTTGCAAGTAAATTTACTTTCTCGGGTAGCTACAATACAAATTTATATCAAGAAGTTGCAAGATATGCGCTCATTGCTGCTTATCTCGCTGGAACAAACGACTTTGATATAATACATGCCCATGACTGGCTTACATATTCTGCCGGAATAGCTGCTAAAAATGTTTCTGGAAAACCTTTAGTAGTTCACATGCATGCAACAGAATTTGATCGTAGCGGCGAAAATGTTAACCAAAAAGTGTATGATATTGAAAGAGAAGGCATGGAGGCTGCTGATAAAGTAATAGCAGTAAGCAATCTTACACGAAAAACTATTATAGAACGATATGGCATACATCCGGACAAGGTTGTAACTGTTCATAATTCTGTGGAACCAATCAGCCTTCCTGATTTTACAATGCAAAAAGGTGTCAAAGAGAAAATTGTAACCTTCTTAGGAAGAATAACTTTTCAAAAGGGTCCCGATTATTTTATTGAAGCAGCAAAATTAGTTATCGACAAAGATCCTAATGTGAGATTTGTAATGGCTGGTAGCGGCGACATGCTTAACAAAATGATTAAACGCGTTGCTCAATTGGGTATTTCCACCAAATTTCATTTTGCTGGATTCTTAAAAGGTCAGGAAGTATTCGAAATGTTTAGTATGAGTGATGTTTATGTAATGCCTTCAGTGAGCGAACCTTTTGGGATATCTCCTCTCGAAGCAATGATGTCTGATGTCCCTGTGATAATTTCAAAACAATCAGGAGTAGCAGAAATATTAAAACATGCTCTTAAAGTAAATTTTTGGGATGTAGAAGACCTTGCAGATGCAATATATGGAATGTTACATTACGAAGGATTATCAAAAATGTTTATTAAACATGGAAAAGAAGAAGTTGAAAGTTTAAGATGGGAAAATTCGGCTTTTAAAGTTAAGGAAGTTTATAAATCACTCGTTGAGTAATTAACAAAATACGGGGCTTAGAGAGCATTTCGACAAGCTCAATATATCACCTCAGCCACCTTAGATTGGCATTAAAATGAGATCAATAATTGAATTAAAAGATTTAAAATAAATAACATGAGGACAATTTGCTTTTACTTTCAGGTGCATCAGCCATTTAGGTTAAAAAGATATAAGTTTTTTGACATTGGCAATGATCATTATTATTATAATGATTTTGAAAACAAATCTATCATGCGAAAGGTTGCAGAAAAGTGCTATCTTCCTACTAACCAAACCTTTCTAGATTTGATAAATGAGTATGGCGATAAAGTAAAAATTGCATATTCCATATCAGGAGTTGCTATAGATCAGTTCGAAATGTATGCTCCAAAAGTTCTTGAAAGTTTCAAGAAACTAGTCAAAACAGGATGTGTTGAAATCTTATCTGAGACATATTCTCATTCCTTATCTGCACTAAAAAGCAGAGAAGAGTTTGAACGACAAGTGAAATTGCACCGCGACAAAGTAAAGCAAGTGTTTGGTGTTGAGCCACAAGTTTTTCGTAATACAGAGCTTATTTATGCCGACTGGATTGGCGAATATGTTGCTGACATGGGATACAAAGCCATGATAACAGAAGGTGCAAAACATATCTTAGGTTGGAAAAGCCCAAATTATCTTTACTGTAATGCCATCAATCCTAAATTAAAAATATTGTTAAAAAACTTCAAATTATCTGATGATATTGCATTTAGATTTTCGAATCATGACTGGGAAGACTTCCCATTAACTACCGAAAAATTTGTTTCATGGTTAAATGCACTTGATCCTAAAGAAGAGGTTGTTAATCTATTTATGGATTATGAAACATTTGGAGAACATCAATGGAAAGAAACCGGAATTTTCGATTTCTTAAAAGCTTTACCAAATGCTGTATTTAAATACTCTGATTTTACATTCTCAACTCCTTCTGATGTCATTAAAGCATTAGATCCAGTTAGTGCAATTCATGTTCCGAATCCTATATCATGGGCTGACGAAGAAAGAGACCTCACTGCCTGGATAGGAAACGAACTTCAGGACGAAGCATTTGAAAACCTTTACGGATTATACGATAAAGTTAAAAAATCAAATGACCCAGAAATTTGGAAAGACTGGCTTTATCTTCAAACTAGCGACCATTTTTATTACATGTGTACAAAGTGGTTCTCCGATGGTGATGTACATAAGTACTTTAATCCCTACGAATCACCATACGAAGCCTTTGTGAATTACATGAATATTCTGAGTGATTTTATTATTCGATTAGAAGAAAAATAGACTTAACCAAGTTATCTTTTATCATACATTTCTTTATAATATTTCTGGTAATCTCCAGAAACAATATTATTTAACCAATCTTGGTTTTCGAGATACCAATCCACCGTACGCTCAATACCCTCTTCAAATTGAAGAGACGGTTTCCAACCAAGCTCTGTCATTAATTTTGTAGAATCAATAGCATATCTCAAATCGTGACCAGCTCTATCTTTAACAAAAGTAATTAAAGACGCAGATGTTCCTTTTTCACGATTCAGTTTGCTATCCATAACTTCGCAAAGCTTATGTATCAAGTCAATATTTGTCCATTCGTTATTTCCCCCAATATTGTATGTTTCACCATCGCGACCGTTATGGAAAATAATATCAATTACACGAGCATGATCGATAACAAACAGCCAATCTCTAACATTTTCACCTTTCCCATAAATAGGAATTGGCTTCATGTTTTTAATATTATTAATTGCAAGAGGAATAAGTTTTTCTGGAAAATGATTTGGTCCGTAATTATTCGAGCAATTAGAAATAACAGCCGGTAATTTAAATGTATGATTATAAGCCCGAACTAGATGGTCTGAACTTGCTTTAGCTGCTGAATAGGGAGACTTAGGGTCATAAGCAGTTTCTTCTGTAAAGAATCCTTCATTGCCAAGCGAACCGTAAACCTCATCAGTTGAAATATGGTAGAATCGTTTGCCTTCAGAATTATCTTCCCAGCACTTACGTGCCGCATTTAACATATTTACGGTTCCAACAATATTTGTAAAAATAAACTCAGTAGGATTAGAGATGCTACGATCAACATGCGATTCTGCAGCAAGGTGAATAACTCCATCCGGAGAATATTTTGCAAACAATTCATTAATTACATTTGCATCAACTATATCTGCTTTCTCGAAAATATAATTTGGCTTTTTATCAATATCCTTTAAGTTCTCAAGATTGCCTGCATAAGTTAATGTATCAACATTAACAATTTTATAATTTGGATATTTATTTACGAATAATCTTACAACATGCGAACCAATAAATCCCGCACCACCTGTAATAAAAATTGTTTTATTCATAAGTCTATTTTTTATTTAGTCCAAAGATAGAAAATCCAAACTTAATGACCAATTGGAAATATAATTTAATACAAGTCTTATGATGAATAATTAGCGACTCACAGCTATCAGGGAAACATTAATCTTATAATCTCGAGAATAACACTAAACACATTTTTCCTTCAGAACTCCCAACCTTAGACACTCTAAATACTTTAGGCACTCCTAACTTTATGCACTCCAAGTACTTTAAATACTCTAAGTACTTCTTACTTTCTTCTCCCACTCCCACGCAGACTTCACTGTCTCATCAAGAGTAACTTCTGGTTTCCAGCCTAATATCGCATTTGCTTTTGTTGTATCGGCCCATACCTGTTCAACATCTCCAGCGCGTCTGTCAACAATTTTGTATTTCAACTTTACTTCCGTACTTCTTTCAAACGCATTAATGATTTCCAACACAGATACTCCTTTACCTGTACCGATATTAAAAACTTCATATCTTCCCTTGTTCTGCACAAGTCTTTTAACCGCAGAAACATGGGCTTTTGCTAGATCACAAACATTAATATAATCACGAATTGCTGTTCCATCAGGCGTATTATAATCATCTCCAAAAACGCTCAATTCTTTTCGTATTCCAATAGCTGTTTGTGTAATAAATGGCAAAAGATTACTTGGAACACCTAAAGGCAATTCTCCAATTTCTGCTGTAATGTGCGCACCAATTGGATTAAAGTATCTTAATGAAATTGCATTTATTTTATCTGTAGAGTTTAAAGTGTCAACGATAATTTCTTCGCTTATTTTCTTTGTATTGCCATAAGGAGATTCTGGTTTTACTATTGGAGACTCTTCGGTCACTGGTAATTTTTCAGGTTGTCCATAAACTGTGCAACTAGACGAAAAAACCAGATTAGGAACATCATTCTGTTGCATCTGATCCAAAACATTCACTAATCCCTGAATATTGTTCCTATAATACATTATTGGATTTTGAACCGACTCTCCTACAGCTTTATAAGCTGCAAAATGAACAACTCCAATAGCATCTTTATGTTGCAAAAAAACTTTTGCTAACTCATGATTATCAACAACATCAATCTGATGAAAAATTGATCTTATATTAGTAATCGCCTGAATACCATCTAAAACTTCAATTCTGGAATTAGACAAATTGTCAATTACTACAACTTCGAACCCAGCATTCTGAAACTCAACAACAGTATGAGACCCTATATATCCCGTCCCGCCAGTAATTATTATTTTTTGCATATCCTTTTAGAAATTTCTACCTATAAAATATGTAGCTGTAATATTAAGAACTGAATTTTTAGCTGAAACAAAATCTGAGGTAACAATATCAACAAAACCAAACGAGTAGTTTGCCTTAATCTGATATTGCTTAAACTCTACACCCCCTCCAAATGCTACTCCTGAATCGAATCTTTTGTAATATGCCATCTCTCCGCCAAGTTCCACCGGGTGTTCTTCTTCAAAGACATTACCTTCAAAATCTGAATAATAATAAGATTCTCCAACCAATGCCAAACTTGCATATGGCCCCACATTTCCAAATACACTTATATTTCCAAGAGGAACCTTGTAACCAACATAAAGTGGGATGTCTAGATATCCTAATTTTAATTTACTTGTTCCATAATCATCAACGATTTTATTCCCTTTTTGAAAAAAGCTGACAGATGCTCCAACATACACAAAGCTCATAACTTCGAACTCAACAGCAGCACCAATTTGATATCCCAGTTTGAAACTCTGATCAACATTTCCCAATGTATTCTTTTCAATAAAACTAACTCTACTAAATCCAAACTGTGGGCCAAAATATAAGCCTTGCGCACAAATAACACTTGTTATTGAAATAAGCATTGCAATAATAATAGACTTTTTCATATTGTAATTATTTTTGGTTAATCTTGTTTGACTTTACAAATTAAACAAAAAAGATTTACTTTTAAACTTCTGAATATGAATTATTTTCATTTTATCAACCTGAAAACATAGATTTTTTCGCTAAATTTGTAAAAATATATTTATTGTTATGAAAAAAATACTCTTACTTACAGGATTATTTATTCTGTTATTCTCCCAAATTTTATTTTCTGCAGAAGTACCAGTTTCAAAAGCAGAACAAGTCGCTGCCAATTTTTATAATCATTGGTCAGGTTTTCGAACTACTGGAAAAGTAACAGAAACAATAGAAATACAAACTAACAGTACTCTTGTCTATTATGTTTTTAATTTTTCGACAGGAGGATACGTTATCGTTGCATCTGACGATGAAATCACACCAATATTGAGTTATTCATTTAAAGGTATATTTATTAAAAATGACCCAAATATTCCACCGGCATATAAAGAATTATTGTCTTCTTACTCCAAGCAGATTTCAATTATCAAAGATAATAAGTTACATGCTGAAAATAAAGTAAAAGAAAAATGGGATAATTATTACAATAATATATTTATTACTTCAAAAGAAATCCAAGACGTAAGTCCATTACTTGACATAGATGGCATTGCTTGGGATCAGGGCTGCTATTACAATGCAGACTGCCCTGCTGATGCAGGTGGAGATTGCGGACATGTCTACTCTGGATGTGTTGCAACTGCAATGGCTCAAATAATGCGATTTCACAAATATCCTGCACACGGCACAGGTAGTTATTCATATACAGACAGTAATTATGGCTCACAATCAGCAAATTTTGCAACAGCCAGTTATTTATGGGATAATATGCCAGGTTCTGTTAACTCTTCAAATGCTGAAGTTGCAGAAATAATGTATCATTGTGGAGTCTCTGTTGACATGAGCTATAGCACAAGTGGTTCAGGTGCATACATTTATGGATATGTAAAAGAAAGTTTTGTTAATTACTTTAATTTCGATTCTGAAGCAATGTATGCTTATCGTGAAAATTATACTGACACAGAATGGAAAAATTTAATTTATAGTGACCTTAACAATAATTGGCCAGTATTTTATTCTGGAACTGATGCTGAAGGAGCTTCAGGACATGCTTTTGTTTGTGATGGATTTCAAGCAACAGATAATTTCCATTTCAATTGGGGTTGGGGTGGTTATTACAATAGCTACAATGTAATTGACGAATTGACTCCCGGAGGAATCGGTATAGGTGGAGGAAATGGCGACTTTTCATATAATCATCAAGCTGTTTTTATTATTCATCCAACTTTTGGATTAACATCAATTTTTTCTGGTTCTCCCACAACAGTATATGAAGGCAATTCTGTATCTTTTGTTGACGGATCATATGGCGATCCAAGCTCATGGACTTGGAATTTTGGAGATGGAGAAAATGCAACAACACCAAATCCAATACACTATTATAATACCAGCGGCTTATTCGACGTAACGCTAACAGTTGGTGACGGTTCAACAACTGATGCCCAGACAAAAACAGACTACATAAAAGTTGTTCCAACAGATGCAGGATTTTCGATGAACTTTGAAGATTGTGCTGATTATTCAAATAATTTCTTTCCTTGGTCTGTTGTTGACGGAGATGTATTAAATACTTTTGGTAGTTCTGACTGTGAATTTCCGGGTGCATCAGGATTAATGTCATTTATGGCTTTCAACCCTTCTGACGCAGGATTTTCTCTAGCATCACCTCATAGCGGACAACGTGTAGGAATGTCAATATGTCCCGCAGATGCTAGTGCAAGTGACGATTGGTTAATTTCTGAACATCTTCAACTTGGAACAAACTCGTCAATAAGCTTATGGGCTTTAAGTCCAAAACCTAGCACATGGGGGAATGACACATACGAGATTCTAATTTCTACAACCGGAAATTCAACTGGTGACTTTACTGTTATTTCAGGCGCTAGCCCAATAGATGCGCCATCAAGCTGGTCACAACACAATTACGACCTATCATCATATGATAACCAAAGTATATATATTGCGATTCATCACATTTCGACAAATATGTTTATGCTTTGGATTGATGACATTGAAATTAATACAACAAGTGGTTCAACCGTACTAAATGCTGATTTCTATGCTTCTAGCACATCTGTTAGTGTAGGCAGTAGCGTAAGCTTTACCGACAACTCTGTTGGAACTTATGGCTCTTGGTATTGGGACTTTGGAGACGGAGAAAATTCTACTTCTCAAAATCCATCCCACACTTATAATACAACTGGAACATTTACGGTTTCTTTAACTATCTCAGAAGACGCGAATAGTGATACTGAAACAAAAACAGGTTATATAACCGTTAGCGAAGAATCTTTTGGAGAATGGATTATTCAATCTTCTGGTTTTAGCACTGCATCCAGAGGAATTTTCAACATTTCTATTGCAGATGAAAACACTGTTTGGGCAACAGCTTATGACGGCACAGGAGGTGAAGCAAATGTTCAAGAATTTACTAAAACAACAAATGGTGGCGACACCTGGACTCCTGGCACAATTGAATTAGGTGACACAGATCTTGGAATAGGAATGATTACTGCAATTAGCTCAACAACAGCATGGGTAGCTGCTTATCCTAATGGTACAGGACAAACAGGGGGAATCTGGCAAACAACCAATGGCGGATCATCATGGACAAGACAAAACTCTGCCACTTATAACAACGCATCATCATTTACCAATGTAGTTTATTTCTGGGATTCTAATAATGGTTTCTGTCAAGGAGACCCTATAAACGAAGAATTTGAACTATACACAACTACAAATGGTGGCACAACATGGACAGCAGTTGCAGCAGCGAACATTCCAAACCCATTAACCAGCGAATATGGATATACCAATAGTTACGAAGTTGTCGGTAATCATGTATGGTTCACCACAAATTTGGGAAGATTATATCACTCCTCAGATAAGGGGTATCATTTTGAAGTATTTGAAACTCCTGTATCTGATTTCCAATATGCAAATTTTTCTTTTAAAGATGCAAATAATGGAATGATTATCGAAAACACAGGCGATGTATACAAAACCAACAACGATGGCGAAACCTGGACCCAAACAACAGTAAGCGGAACAGTGTTTACTAATGGATTGTGCTGGGTAGAAGGCACTGATGTTCTTTTTACTACGGGAGCAGCTGAAGAAGCTGCGGGATCATCATACAGCCAAGATGGCGGTCTTAATTGGACAATTATTGATTCTGAACAACACTTATGTGTTGACTTTCTAAATGTTCAAACTGGATGGTCGGGTTGGTTCAATACAGATGCAAGCAACGGCGGAATGTGGAAATGGGGTGCACCAATAACTGAAGACAACAACATTGTAGCTTCAAATAGTTCAATAACTATATATCCAAATCCAGCAAATAACATCATCAATATTCTATTTGATTCAGATAAGAAAGTTTCTTATTTTAAAATCCTAAACATTTCCGGACAAGTTGTTTATGAAAACAATAACAATATATCAGCAAATAATAAATATATAATTAATACAGATTTCCTTAAAAGCGGATTATACATTTTATCAATAAATGCTGACGGAAATATTTATTATTCAAAATTTATTATTGAATAATACCATATAAGAAACCAACACTATTCTGACATTTCATCTCTTA
>CAZUQY010000009.1:0-22737 GCA_964622935.1 uncultured Bacteroidales bacterium
AAATTTTTGCACCATTTATACATTTAAGCTTATTGTAATAGGCAACGGGAAACAAACTTATGCCAAAATTACCAACTTGAAGAAATTATTCGTTGAATGTCAATACTTTAACAGCTATCAAAATAATAATATCAAGCATTACATTACATTAATTTCAACAAACATAGATTCCAAAAATCATAAAACATAAGTTTGTTTTATAAATTAATATGTCAAAATCACTAATTATTTTTGTTTGGTTGTTTATAAATAATATAAATTTATTATCTTCGCAGCCTGAAAAATTATCAAAAAATCGAATAATAATTTATTAAAATAATAAAGTAATGGCAGTATTACAGAAAATTAGAAGCAAAGCAGGTGTTCTAGTTATTATTTTCGTGGGCGTGGCTCTGTTTTTATTTATCATTGACCCAACCACTTTTCAGCAATTATTTGTAAAGAACAGTACAAGTATTGCAGTAATTGACGGCGATGACGTTGAATACGAAGAGTTTCAGGAGTATTACGATCAACACAGAGAATTTTTATTAGTTGCTCAACGTAAATCAAATCTTGAATCAGATGAAGATGAAAGCATCAGAGAACAAGCTTGGAACGATGTGTTACAAAAATATCTAATGGAGCCTTGGTATGAAGAAGTTGGACTATCTGTTAGTGATGCAGAATTAGAGGATATGCTGTATGGTTCAAATATACACTTTGTAATCTTGCAAAATTTCACAGATCCACAGACTGGCCAAGTTGATACCGCCTCAATCAGAAGTTTCTTCGAACGTTCAGGTGAAGACCCAAGTTACCAGATTATAGCAGACTATTGGAAGACAATCGTTACAAGAGATCGTATTAGAACTAAATACAACAATATGGTTGCTAAGGGTTTCTATACTCCAACAGCTCTTGCAAAAATGGATTATCAGGACAAAAACAACATGGTAGATTTTGAATTTCTTTACAGAGCATATAAGGAAATCCCTGACGAAGACATTAAAATTTCAGATGCTAATTTAAAAGCATATTACGACGAACATCAATATATGTTTACCGAAGATCAAAAAAGCCGTGACATTGAATATGTAGTTTTTGATGTGATTCCATCTGCTGAAGACACTGCTAGTTTAAAAATTGACATTGAAGAAATGTATGTAGAATTCAATGCTCTGGAAGAAGGATACAGCGATTATGCTGCAAGATATAGCGAAGTAAATACTCAACAAAAATACATCTCTCAGTCAGAATTACCAAAAGGTATTGCACCTGAATTCTATGATCAGGAAGTTGGCACTACTTCTGATATTATTTTAGCAAATAACTCATACTACTTTACCAGAATTGTTGATATAGCTGAAAGACCTGACTCAGTTGAAGCAAGTCATATATTGCTTATTCCTAATGACTCAATTACTATTGAAATGTGTTATGAAAAAGCAGACAGCTTGAAAAAAATGATTGAAGATGGTGAAGAATTTACAATTTTAGCTCTCATAAACTCAGAAGATCCAGGTTCAAAACAACAGGGCGGAGACCTTGGTTGGTTTACTGATGGCATGATGGTTCCTGAATTTAATGAGGCTTGTTTTGCAGGAGAAGCAGGGGATATAAGTGTCATTGAAACACAATTTGGTGTTCATATTGTTAAAATTAACGAACAATCTGATTATAGTAGAAAAATTAAACTCGCTACTGTCACTAAAGAAATAAAATTCTCAGACAGAACATCAAACCATTACTTTTCAATTGCAAGTAATTTTAGTGCTGATAATAATTCAGAAAAAAAATTCGATGGTGCTATAATATCTAACAAGCTTATTAAGAGAGTTGCGGATAAATTAAATGAACTTGATTCTGAAATCAGTGGTATAGAAAACGCACGAGATATTATTAGATGGGTCTATAGTGAAGAAGCAAAAGTGGGTGATGTATCAAACGTTTTCAATTTCCAAGATAAATTTATTGTTGTAAAAATTTCTGCAATAAGAGATAAAGGATTTTCACCTTTCGAAGATGTTATAGAAATAATCCAACCAATTGTACTTAAAAACAAGAAAGCTGAAAAACTTATTGCTGAGCTTAATAAAGATATTGCTGCGAAAATGGATATTAACACTATCTGTGATAAATACAACAAAAATCTTGATACTATATCAAACGTAAGCTTCAGTTCATTCTCATTACCAGGAGTTGGTATTGAACCAAACGTGAACGCAGTTGTTGCAAACATCGAGTTAAATACAGTATCACAACCAATCAAAGGGAACAATGGGATTTTTGTTGTTAATGTTATCAATAAAGTCACTGCTCCTGAAAAAACTGATTATTCTCAAGATAAATTAAGTGTCATGAGAAACCAAGCATCTCAAGTTTACAAGCTTTTCGAAGCAGTTGAAAATAAAGCTGAGATAGAAGACAATAGAGCAAGATATTTCTAGAAAAACACAAATAAATATTAAAGCGGCAAAGTAACTTTGCCGCTTTTTTTATTTATACGAATGTCTAAATGAAAGAATAGCATTTGTATTCGTGCATTAGCTTCGCTGAGGGCTAAAGCCGTTCGTGGCTAAAAATATAGACTTTGGATTACAATTAATATTAATACTATTGCTCCCATTCAAAGAGAACTAATAATTTAACAATAGAAGTAAGACCGATGAAGTAAGAGTTGAATTATCATTTTTCATACCATCAACTCCATATGAAGGTATTGGCTTATTTTTAGAATCTCTGAGTACGACTTCAAGCAAAATACTTTTCAATTGATTTGACTCCTCCTCAAATTTATATAACTTCAATCCTGAAATTAGAAAGTAATAAAAAGCTATATTGAAATCCCCAGAATCAAAAATCTTCTGATATGTTCCATCTTCTATTTTTGCCTGAATGTCCTCAGAGTAATATTCTGCGACATCCCAAGCAGCGAGTCCTGACCATAAAGCAAACCCAACAGCATCTTTGTTAATACTTATTGCATTGTCTTTTAAATCATAATTCACATATGACAATAACTCGACATCAAAGAAATATTGATTGAAATATATCTTTATTGAATCCATTTGCTGTTGATACATTTGGACATCATCTTCATAACCCAAAACTTCTGCAATTTTCTTAAGGCAATATTTTTCTGAAAATAATAATGCATTTAGATCCGGTCTCTCCACTCCATTATAATCTTCACACCACATATTATTATTAATATTATGATTTAAATACCAATATTCATGAAACCCACTTAACATTGGATAAATGGTTTCCATTAAACCAACATCTGGGCTAACAGAGTAAATATTCCATGCTGTCCACGCTGCCATTGGCATCTTGCCAATTTCAGTAACAGTATCTGTAAAATTCAACACAGGAATAAGACTGTTCAATGAACTATCTTGATTTAAATTCGAAATATTAGATGCAAGAGCATTAATTGATAATCGTGTATCATACCTTATTAATGATGATGCATAAAACCAAGTTTCATCAGTATTTACAAACGTTTGGTCGAGTCCTGTTTTTTCAACAAAAAAATAATTTTTAAAGGAAGGGATAACGCTCCTCAAATTTAAATACATCGTTTGTAATGATTTAACTGATAAATTACGATGTTCTCTATCTTCCGAAACAACATTACTTATTAGGTAACGCCACAGTTTTTCGTTTTTTTCAAAGTACTTATCTGGATTAACCAAAGCATCTGATGATGTCATTACATCCTGTTTGGCATCTCCCATAAAATATTGCGACATTGTTGATACAAGACTTAATGTATCTCCCGGTTCAACAAATACAGGTTCTTTATATGAAAATTCAAAATTATCTGGGTTAAAACTCAAATCCATTTCTCCATCCAAACGAAATCTGACTAACCAAAAAACATCATCCTTACCATCGATTTTATACATCCAACCGTCTGAAAATTTCTCAGCATTACCAACTTCATCAAAAGCAGATCCTTTAATCATCAAAGACATTGGAATTCTAATTTCCGAAGTATTTATTGCATCTATCTTAGTTAAACAAGTTCTTCCTGAAATAAAAATAAGCTTTTGCTCTATCGAATATGATTCAAATACATACTTTTGAAACAAAAGACCAGGATACTGAACGATTTCATAATCTTTTGCAGATTCGAGTTGTATTTTCCCTATGCCAGCAATCCCAAAATTGAATTGCATAAGAGATTTACCAATCCATTCGTTTGAATACATACTATAAGGTCCAGCAATCTTCCCATATCTATCAGGCTCATAAGGTTCTGGCAATCCAACACCAAACCATGATCCATTAGAACTAAAATATGATACTATAGTATCGTTAGATTTCTTTGGGAAGAACCTATAATTTATCTGGTCTGGATAATTATATAATGTTTGCGAATTAAGCATCAAAAACAGAATCATAAAACCCGCAAGACTAAATATTTTTTTCATATTAAAATTAATATTTGCAATTTCACTAAACTTAGGTTACACATTTTTACATTTATGCAAAACCTCTATTTATTTTAACGTATCACACTGATTTTTAACTAATTAAAGCTAATCGCAGTTCTTTTTCCAACCCCAAGTACGTTATTTGGGTAAAGATACGTATTTTTGAAAAGAAATAAAAACTATGCCAAAATGAGTATTATTATAGAAATATGTGCAGATTCATACAAATCTGTTGTAAATGCAAATAAATCTAATGCAAATAGAATCGAACTTTGCTCGGCATTAAAAATTGGAGGCATTACACCATCAGCAAGTTTTATTAAAAAAGCTGTAGAAATTTCAAATATTCCGGTTAATGTACTTATTAGGCCTAGAGGTGGAAACTTTGTTTATTCTGATGAAGAATTCGACATTATGTGTCAGGATATTAAAATATCGAAAGATATTGGAGCTAACGGTATCGTTTCAGGAGTACTCACAAACGACGGACAAATAGATATTGAAAGAAGCAAAAAACTTGTCGAGCTTTCACGCCCGTTGGAATTCACCTTTCATAGAGCATTTGATAATTGTATAAATCAAAATGAAGCGATTATTGATGTCATTAATATAGGTGCCATTAGACTACTTACATCTGGAGGATTTGCAAATGCTAAAAAAGGAAAAAAAGCAATTATTGATCTACATAATAATTATGGTAATAAAATTATAATTATGCCTGGCAGTGGAGTAAATAATATGAATGCCAAGGAATTCATTGATTCTGGAATTAAAGAAATTCATTTATCTGCTTCTACTTTTCAAAAAGACATTACATACAAAAATCCAAAATTAGGAAATATGGGTTATGTTCAGAAAGATAATGGGGCTATTGGTTTTAATGTTTCTGGAGTGGAAAAGATTGACAATCTGCTAAAACCTTAGGATTCTAGTAAAACAAAAAAAGTTTAAAATAAACAACCAAACTATTTACAATCATTACTAAAAGATGCATGGGAGTCTATCTTTTCTCCCCATTGTGTTGTTGCCCATGTTGCATTATCTACTTCTATACAGATTAAGTTAGGATTATCATGGCAACTTAAATTATGAAGAGCAGTATTATTGCTAATATCTAATGTGGTTAATTGATTATCATGACAATATAACTTATACAGAGCAGCATTATTACTTACATCTAATGTGGTTAATTGATTATTATTGCAATATAACTTATACAGAGCAGTATTACTGCTAACATCTAATGTGGTTAAATCATTAAAACTGCACGATAAATTAGCCAGAGCAGAATTATTGCTAACATCTAATGTAGCTAATTGATTATCATAGCAATATAACTCACCCAGAGCAGAATGATTGCTAACATCTAATGTGGTTAATTGATTCTCATAGCAATGTAAATTAGACAGAGCAGTATTATTGCTAACATCTAATGTGGTTAATTGATTATCATAGCAATATAAAAAAGCCAGAGCAGAACTATTGCTAACATCTAATGTGGTTAATTGATTATCATAGCAAATTAAAGAAATCAGGTTAGTAAACACCTCAATTCCTGTTAGGGCAGTAATATCTTTACTAGAAACATCAATTATATCAGTAGCCAATGCCTCACTTACCTGTATTTCGTCATCACCGTTAGTGTTAATTAATGAATCACGAACTAATGCAGCTTTAAAATTAGCATCGGGAATATTTACTATTTGGTTATCATCAGTGTTATCATCAGTGTTTTTTGTTGATTCATTACACGATAGAAGAAAAATGCTAATTATTGTTATTAATAGTATTGATTTTTTCATGACTTATTTTTCTGGTTGATATGCAAATATAATAATATTTTGAATTCCCAGTATTACTATTCAGATACTTTATGGAACTTACAATAATTAAAATCAAGTGAAAAAAATAAACAAAGCTGAAAGGATTCCTTTTATGGAAATTAAGTGTTTTTTTATAAAAAAATACGAAATTTAGAAAAAATCCAGCAAAATGGACTGAAGCAAGTCTCAGAATAGAATAAAAAAAACAGTCCGAAAAATCGGACTGTTTCTGCTCCCTCTCTAGGACTTGAACCTAGGACCCCCTGATTAACAGTCAGGTGCTCTAACCAACTGAGCTAAGAAGGAAAATTGCGTTGCAAAACTAATAATGTTTTTTATATTTGCAAAATATATTTTCAAAAAACAATCATTATGGCAAAAATAATAGCAATGGGGAATGCACTAGTCGATATCATGACTATGCTA
The DNA here is from genome assembly GCA_964622935.1 of uncultured Bacteroidales bacterium. GTDB lineage: Bacteria > Bacteroidota > Bacteroidia > Bacteroidales > ML635J-15 > Bact-19. The sequence goes on from CAZUQY010000009.1 coordinate 6,674, forward strand.
GAGAATGACGAAGTGCTTGACAATCTGAATCTTGTCAAAGGAAGCATGGAACTAGTGGATCAAAACACAAGTTCAAAAATTCAGGAATTAACTAACAACTTATCGAAAAGTTTAGCGAGTGGTGGTTCTGCTGCAAACACAATAAGAAGTCTTGCAACTTTAGGTGCAGAAACTGGATATCTTGGAAAAATTGGTAAAGACAATATGGGTAAATTCTTTGCTGAAGACATGATAAAAACTGGTGTTAAACCAAGTTTGATCGAAACAACAACTCCAACTGGAGTAGCTGTTGCTCTTGTAAGCAAAGATTCTGAAAGAACTTTCGCTACTTATTTAGGTGCAGCATCAGAATTAACTCCAGAAGATATTACTCCAGAGATTTTTGAGGGTTACGACATATTACATATTGAAGGATATCTGATATTCAACAATAGTCTAATTGAAAAAGCTATGCAAACTGCAAAAGAATGTGGCGTAACCGTTTCTTTAGACTTAGCTAGCTTTAATGTTGTTGAAGCAAACTTAGATTTTCTAAAATATCTAGTGGAAAAATATGTTGATATTTTATTTGCAAACGAAGAAGAAGCAAAATCTTTTACCGGGGCAGAACCTCTAGAAGCTCTTGAAATAATTTCAAAGGTATGCGATATCGCCATAGTAAAAGTTGGTGAAGATGGCTCATTTGTAAAGAAAGGTTCCATTAAACACGAAGAAGGTGTTATTAAAGTAAAACCTATTGATTCAACTGGTGCCGGAGATAATTATGCTGCCGGATTCTTATACGGAATAATAAATAATTGGGATCTTTCAAAATGTGCACGAGCAGGAGCTGTCCTTGCAGGAAATGTAATAGAAGTTGTAGGTACAACAATGGATAAAAAGAGATGGGAAGGAATCAATACTGAGATAGACAAGCTAAGATAATAACATAAATATTCAAAAAAAAAGCTTCCAAATTGGAAGCTTTTTTTTATTAAAACAAGCCGTGAATTTCGGCATCTATTTTATTTATAATCAAACTAAGATCTTCTGGTTTTTGTGTAAAATCCAAATTATCGACATCTACAATTAATATCTTTCCCAAATTATAGTTTGCAACCCATGCCTCGTATCGTTCGTTCAAACGCTTCAAATAATCAAGTCTGATAGTATTTTCATATTTTCGCCCACGGTTTTGAATTTGCTGGACCAAAGTAGGAACGCTGGCACGTAAGTATATTAAAAGATCAGGAGCCTGTACCAATGTCGCCATAAGAGAGAATAGACTAAAATAATTGTCAAAATCTCTAGTTGTCATAAGCCCCATAGAATGAAGATTTGGCGCGAAGATATAAGAATCTTCATATATCGTTCGATCTTGAATAATTGTTTTTCCAGATTTTCTAATTTCAAGAATTTGATTAAACCTACTATTCAAAAAATAAACCTGCAAATTAAATGACCACCTTTGCATGTCGTCATAGAAATCATTTAAATAAGGATTATCATCAACATCTTCGAAATGAGGTGTCCAACCATAATTTTTGGCGAGAAGCTTTGTTAGTGTAGTTTTTCCCGCACCAATATTTCCGGCTATTGCTACATGCATAATAATATAATGTTTTATTTATTTTGAACATCTAAAAATAAAACTTATAAATGATTCTGCCCAATTTTTTTGTCAAAGAATTTGAAAAGTTATTAACGAGTTTTCAGACAATACATAAATAAAGTTGCCGGAAACTTCAAAATCTGTAATCTTTTCAATTAGAAAAGGTATTTTAGTTTGCTTTTTATTTTTAAGATTATAACTCAACAACTCTTGATTTTTCATAATGTATAAAACATTATTATCAACACATATTGGGTAAGCTCCATCCAACTCCAAAAGCATATAATAATTAGCAAATTCATCCAGTATAACAATTGAATTTCCGTTCGTTTTTAAAATTATAAAATTGGTTGAAACAAGAATTTCGTCAATACTTTCACCCAGAATTACAGAATAAAGATTCGTACCTTGCTGAGCCAAATTAAGTTTCTGATTAATCCGAATCATTTGATTTAACTGATTATCAAAAGCCCAAAAACCACCATCGTAAGAAGAAGCAATGGCATCAATATTATACAAGTCAAGATCATCCAGTAAAACAGGGTCTCTAAGAATGGATAGATTATTATCCAAAAAAATCAGTCTATTAAAATCATGATAATAAATCATGATACGTAACGGATCCGAAACGTCAAAATCTGAAATGTTTCCATTTGAGAAATCGTCATAGGTGCAAATAATATTCGAATTTTTATCCGACTTTGTTAGCACATTTTCCTTAGCGAAATAAAAATAACCCAGCTTGTCCAGTTTGAAAAATTCGCCTTTAACATTCTGCTTTTTCAATTCCTTAATCTGAGCATTCAAAACAATGCCAGAAAAGATCAATAATATTAATAATGCTGATTTCATCGCTGTTTGTTTGTCAAAAATCATACCCTAAAATATATGTAAAGATATAAAAAATCTGGTCGAAAAAAGATTTCCGACCAGATTCCATGAAAAAGCAAAACTATGTTTTGTTACTTAAATATTAGTTTTTTACTGGAGCCTTATCACAATTTTTGTGCATTTGGCCTTCGCCACCTTTATGCATTCCTTCTTTGCAGCATCCTTTGCCCTTTTTGGCATGCATTGCATCAAACTTTGCACGTTGTTCTGGTGTGAGTTCGTTGCGAATAGAAAGTTTACGATTAACATTTTCCTTTTGGATTTTTGATTTCAATCCTGACATTTCGTCGATTTTTGAATCAATGTCTTTTCTTACTGGATTTTCGGCAATCATCAATTTGTCGAATTCAGCTTTTTTGATTTTTAAATCAGCTTTATACTGAACTACTTCTTTGTCACTTTCTGCTTTAATAGTTTCAATCTTCTTTGTTTGATCTGGTGTTAGATCGTCCATAATACAAGCTTTGTGTGCAGTGCTTTTGCTCTTACAATCGTGCTGAGCAAATCCAAGATTTGAAAACATTAAACCTGAGATAACTAATACTGATAAAAATAATACTTTAGTTTTCATAATTTTTTATAATTTTGATTTACGCTATTTTGACAAACCCAAATTAAAAAGGTTTAATCAAGATTATAAAAACATTAATAATAAAATTACAAATTGGCCTAGGTTAACGTCTCTACAAGTACAAAGTAAGAAACGAAAATAGTACAATTTACTTCTTCTGACAAAATAATATTATGAAAACTTATAAAATACCTCTTAAAATTTATGAAATACCTGGCGGAGGGAACCACTTATTAATAAAATGCACAATAAATGACAATAAAACCTTTATGCTAATAGATACAGGTGCTTCAAACTCTGTTTTTGACCCAGAGTTTGAAGCATTTACTGAAACTGAAATGATCCCAGTTGAAGAAGAAATGAAAAGTTCAGGATTTAACTCTACAATTGAGAAGCTACTAATTGGTAGTATTAATAAATTGAAACTCAGCCATTTTACCACGAACTTACCACAAGCAGTTTTTACATCATTAGCTCATGTAAACAGTTTGTATAAGTCAATAAAACTACCCTATATTGCAGGAATCTTAGGTTGTGATTTTTTGATAAAACACGGTGCAATCATTAATTTTCATAAAAAAATACTCTATTTAGAAAAAAAATACATATAAAATATTGGTGTAATGGCGGTATTTTTTCAAAAAAAGAATATCTTTGCAGACTTAAAAAAAAGAATATAAAAATTAGTTAACGTTAATAAATTTACAAAACATGCGTAACAAAGGAGCAATTATTACAGTATCAGTGTTACTTGCAGTAATATGTTTATATTACCTTTCATTTACATTCGTTACCAAACGAGTTGAAAGTAAAGCAGATGAATATGCTGAATCACGATTCGAAGCAATGAATTTAAAGGTTGATGAGTATGAAAAAATACATATCGTTGACTCTTTATCAAAAAGATATCTTGATTCGATGTCAAATCAAGTGGTATATACACTTTTTAAGAAATATACCTACATGGATTGTAAAGAGAGAGAGATGAACCTTGGTCTTGACCTTAAAGGTGGGATGAACATCACATTAGAAATCTCTGCACAAGATGTTATTTTGGCATTATCAAACAATCCAAGTGACTCAACACTGTTAAAAGCCATAAAAATAGCAAATAGCAAAACGGAAGAACAAACTGGCAAAAACTATATTGATGTATTTGGCACATCATATAACTCTGCTAGCTCTCCAAATTCACCAAACTTGGCTTCTTTGTTTATAACAACAAGTAATCAGGAAAGTATTACAATTAAATCAACTGACGAGGAAGTTCTTGCATATGTCAGTGAGCAATATGATGCTGCAATTGAAAATGCTTTTGATGTATTGAGAAAACGTATTGACCATTTTGGAGTCGTTCAACCAAACATCCAGAAAGACGTTGCTGTTAGAGGAGTTTTTCATATTGAGCTTCCGGGTATTAAAGATCCTGAGCGTGTTGAAGATCTTCTAAGGCAAGCTGCTGTTCTTGAATTTTGGGAAACATATAATGCGGAAGAAATTTATGATAAATTATCAGAAGCAAACGTAATTATAGCTGAAATTAAAGCATCTGAGCAAAAAAATCTAGAACGCAAATCAGAAGGCACTGATAAAGTTGTTGTAGCTGATGAAGTAATTCCTGAAGAGATAATTCCTGATGAGGTAATTCCTGATGAGGTAATTGGTGAAGAAGTAATTGGTGAAGAGGTCATTGATGGAGAAACTGATATGCCTAAGGATGTCGCAACAACAGTTGACACAAATAAAAACACAAATGTAACAGCTCAATCAGGTCTTTCATTATTTGAAAGATTACGTCCACAAGTTGACCAGTACCAGATTTATGGTCCTGTTGTTGGTTATGCAAAAGAAGGCGATATGGAATCTATCATGGCTGACTTAAATAGAGAATCAGTTAAAAGATTATTCCCAAGTGACCTTGTCTTTGTTTGGAGTTTTAAATCACTTCCTGAAGCTAAAGGATATTATCAACTGATCGCACTTAAGAAAAGTAAAGACGGTGGAGCTGTTCTTAGCGGAGACGTAATTACAAATGCAGAACAGGAATTGGGACAAAATCAAGCAACTGCAGAAGTTTCAATGTCAATGAATGGTGCTGGTTCTACAGAATGGTCAAGAATCACTCGTGAAAACATTAATAAAAGTATCGCAATTGTACTTGATGGTTATGTATATTCATTTCCAACAGTTAATGATGAAATCAAAGGTGGACGTTCATCAATCTCTGGAAACTTCACACTTGAAGAAGCAACCGACCTTGCAAACGTTCTTAAATCAGGTAAAATGCCTGCACCAGCAAACATTTTATCAAAAGAAATTGTTGGGCCATCACTTGGACAAAAAGCAATCGATTCAGGTATAAATTCATTTGTTATTGCATTTATCTTGATTCTAATTTACATGATCTTCTATTATGGTAGAGCAGGTTGGGTTGCAGATATTGCCCTTATAACTAACCTATTTCTTATTTTTGGTGTATTAGCATCATTAGGTGCTGTACTTACACTCCCTGGTATTGCCGGTATAGTATTAACAATAGGTATGTCTGTGGATGCGAACGTGCTTATCTACGAGCGTATCCGAGAAGAAATGAGAGCTGGCAAGGCTTTGAAAACTGCCGTTGCAGATGGATATAAGAATGCGTATTCAGCTATCATCGACTCTAACTTAACAACACTCTTGATTGGTATTATACTTCTTAATTTTGGAGTAGGCCCAGTTCAAGGTTTTGCTACAACTCTAATCATAGGTATTTTAAGCTCATTATTTACTGCTATATTTATTACAAGACTCATATTCTCAACTTTATTAAAGAAAGAAAGAAAAGTTACGTTTGGAAACAAATTAACTATCAATGCATTCCAGAATCTAAATATTAAATTTCTCGAAAAAAGAAAAATATTCTATGTCATTTCAGGAACAGTAATTCTTCTAAGTCTAGTTTCATTATTTACAAGAGGTCTAAATCCAGGTATCGATTTCACTGGTGGTAGAAACTATATTGTTGCATTTAAACAAGCTGTAGAACCAACTGAGATTGCTAAAGACCTTGAAGAAGTTTTCGGATCACGTCCATTAGTAAAAACTTTTGGTAGCTCAAATCAGGTAAAGATTTCGACTAATTATAAAATTACTGACAATGATGCTGATAGAGAAGCAGACTCATTACTATATGTTGGTCTAAAACCAATGTTGGAAGAAGGTGTAACATTGCAAGATTTCTTCAATGATTACCGCCAGAATTCACAAAAAGTTGGACCAACAGTTGCTGATGATATCAAGTCAAAATCTATTGTAGCAATATTACTTGGATTAATTGTAATGTTCCTTTATATTTTAATACGATTCAGAAAATGGCAATATTCACTTGGTGCACTTGTAGCATTAATGCATGATGTTCTTATTGTACTTGGTATTTATTCCCTTTTCTTCTCGATAATGCCTTTTAATATGGAGCTTGACCAAGCCTTTATTGCTGCCATATTGACCGTTGTGGGTTACTCAATAAATGATACTGTGGTTGTGTTTGATAGATTGAGAGAATATCTCGGTTTATACAAGAAGCGCGACACTGGTGAAGTTATAAACTCAGCGATTAACGCAACTGTTAGTCGTACGATAAATACATCGTTGAGTACATTTGTTGTATTGCTTGCAATATTTATCTTTGGTGGTGAAGTAATTCGTGGATTTACATTTGCTTTACTTGTAGGTGTTATTGTTGGGACATACTCATCAATATTTATTGCAACACCAATTGCATTTGATTTTATGAAGAGAAAAAAAGCTGACAAATAATTTCGACTAAGATAAAATAAAAAAGGGCTTAATCAGCCCTTTTTTTATGGAAGTAATTATGGATCAATTGCGCTTTCGAATCACCAACAAGACCTTTCATTTCCTGAACATCAAGTTTCTTTATTTCAGTAACCGATTTATATTTTCTTAATAATAGCTCCACTGTTTTTGAGCCAATTCCATCAATATCAAACAATTCAGAATTAAGGAATTTACTTGAACGTTTATCTCGGTGAAAACTTATACCAAAACGATGTGCCTCATCCCTAGCCTGTTGAATAACTTTGAGAGACTCTGAATTTTTATCAAGATAAATTGGTGTACTATCATCTGGGAAATAAATTTCCTCTAATCGCTTAGCAATCCCAATTATTGAAACTTGCCCGTATATTTCTAATTTTTTAAGACTATCAACGGCTGCACTCAACTGGCCTTTTCCACCATCGACAATAATAAGCTGAGGCAAACTTTGCCCTTCATCCATCAGTCTCTTATATCTACGATACACCACTTCTTTCATTGATGCAAAATCGTCAGGGCCCACCACTGTTTTGATATTATAATGTCGATAATCTTTCTTTGATGGTCTGGTATTTAAAAATACAACACATGCTGCAACAGGGTTTGTTCCCTGAATATTAGAATTATCAAAACATTCTATATGCACCGGCATTTCTTTAAGATATAAATCCTTTTTAAGTGTTTCAAGTTTCCTATTAATATGCCTGTCAGGATTTTTATTTTCAATCTGCTTATGCTTATCTAACATGAAGAATTTTGCATTTCGTTGAGCAAGATCAAGAAGTTTTTTCTTATCCCCTCTAGAAGGTACTAAGTATTTAACATTTTCGAGCTCATATGTAGGTAAAAAAGGGACAATCAAAATCTTGGCCTCACTTCCTACTATTTGCCTTAATTCTAATATTGAAAAAGACAGTAAATCCTCATCATTTTCTTCTATTTTTTGTTTAATCTCAATTGATTTAGCAGCAACTACAGCACCATTTTGAACTTTAAGATAATTTATATAAACTGAACTTATATCTTTTACAAACCCATAAATCTCCACATCAGTAATGCCAACATCTACAATTGTTGATTTACTTTTGTAGTTCTCAATAATTCCTATTTTCTCTTTAATTTTTACAGCTTCCTCAAATTTGTATTCTTTAGAAAACTCTAACATCTTTTGATTAAGAAATTTTAACACTAAATTTAAATCCCCTTTGACAATATTTCTAATATTATCTATATAATCAAGATAAGTTTCTTCATCGATTTTATCTTCACAAGGAGCTAAGCAGTTTCCAATATGGTACTCAAGACATAACTTAAACTTACCAGCTTGTATGTTATCTTTTGAAAGGTTAAAATTACATGTACGTATAGGATATAATTGTCTGATTAATGATAACAATACTTTTATCATGTACACAGATGTAAAAGGCCCAAAATACTCACTACCATCATTAATCTTTTGTCTTGTGTAAAAAACACGCGGAAAGGCCTCCTTTTTGATAATCAACCATGGATATGTTTTGTCATCTTTTAACATGACATTATACTTAGGCTGAAGTTTTTTTATAAGGATATTTTCTAACAATAAAGCATCATTCTCACTATCAACAACGACATACTCAATCTTTACAATTTTTTTTACAAGAAGATTCGTTTTATATGACTGGTGATTCTTTATAAAATAGGAGCTTACACGTTTCTTTAAGTTTTTAGCTTTACCTACATATATGATTTGATTGTTCTTATCAAGGTATTTGTAGACTCCAGGAGTTTCTGGCAGTGCCTTAACTAGCGAACTTATATCGTTTGTCTCTTTCACCTATGCAATTTACAATTATTTTAAGAGACTTGAGCAGTAATTGTTTGTGTTTTTAAGAAAAATATCCTTTAAATCTATCAAAAATACTTTCGTGCTTTTTATTATCAGGATTAAAACTATCAGAAGCCTTTAATTGCTCAAGTAGTTTTTTATCTTCTTTGTTTATTGAAGAAGGAATAAAAACATTTATCCTTACAAGTAAATCACCTTTTGAATAACCATCGAGGCTAGGCAATCCTTTACCACGCAATCGCAAAATTTTACCAGACTGTGTACCTGAATCAATTTTTATTTTCACCTTAGAGTGCATAGTAGGGATTTCGACATGTGTTCCGGTTACTGCGTCAGGAATACTAATAAATAGATTATATATCAGGTCATTTCCATCTCTAGTAAAATCAGGATGGTCTACTTCTTTAATCAAAATCAGTAAATCCCCATTCATTCCCCCTCTTCTTGCAGCATTTCCTTTACCTGAGACTGAAAGCTGAACGCCTTCACTTACACCTGCAGGTATTTTCAATTCTACTAGTTCTTCACCTGTCACGATTCCTTCACCAAAACAAGTTGCGCACTTTTCGGAGATTATTTTACCTTCTCCACCGCAAGTTGAACAAGTTGCTGAGGTTTGCATTTGCCCTAACATTGTATTGACAACACGTGTTTGAACACCTCTACCACCGCAAGTTGGACAAGTCTTACTAGAACTACCATTTTTCTCACCTGTTCCGTTACAAGTTTTACACGAAATTGATTTCTTTAATTTGATTTTTTTTGTAGTTCCATTTGCAATTTCATCAAGAGTCAGTTTTGCTGTCACTCTTAGATTAGTACCTTTATTTACTCTACGTCGTCCACCTCCAGAATTTCCACCACCGAAAAAACTGCCAAATCCACCACCAAAAGTATCGCCAAAAATATCGCCAAAACGAGAAAATATGTCATCAAAGCTCATTCCTCCACCATATCCTCCTCCAGCAGCTCCACTAAGGCCAGCATGACCAAACTGGTCATATCTCGCTTTTTTATCCTGATTACTTAAAATCTCGTATGCTTCAGCAGCTTCTTTAAATTTATCTTCTGCAGCAGAATCACCCGGATTTTTATCTGGATGAAATTGAATAGCTTTTTTTCTATATGCCTTTTTTATTTCTTCTGAACTGGCACTTTTCTCTACCTCTAATATTTCGTAATAATCCCTTTTACTCATATAAATTTATTCTCCAACAACGACTTTCGTAAATCGTATAACTTTATCATTTATTTTATATCCCTTCTGAACAACATCAATTACCTTTCCCTTACGGTCTTCTTCCTCAACCGGAAATTTCGTAATAGCTTCATGCAAATCAGTATCAAAATCCATGTCTTTCGCTTCAATCTCTTCTACCCCCTGGATTTTAAGAAAATCCTTAAATTTATTATTAATCAGCTTAACTCCTTCAATTGTTGCTTCTAAATCTTTAACATCATCTATATGCGACATTGCTCTGTCAACATCATCTACAATTGAAAGAAAATCTGACAATATTACTGATTTTGTAGTTTCACGCAAATCCACTTTTTCCTTTGCAGTTCGTTTTCGGAAGTTATCATATTCTGCCACTAAGCGCAAATATTTATCTTTTAATTCACCATTTGCTTGATTTAATAATTCAATTTCTCCCTTCAACTTTTTCTCTGCTGATTTTACTCTAGAGGTTTTGGCTTTCTTTGCACTATTTTTATTTCCTTTTTCTGATTGCACATCAGCATTTTCTTTTTCCACCTCATCTATTTTTCCTGTCTCAACAGTTACATCTTTCTTTTCCTTCATCTGCGTATTATTTATTTGCTCCATAACAAATTTATTGCCACATACTTTTTGAGACAATTTGACAGATTAATTATGAGTTATTGTCAGGTTATTTAAGCTTCTTAAGAAGCTGCTCAATAATGTCTATATTTTTTTTGATTTTCTTAAGTTCTTTTTTATCAGCATATTTTTCTGATCCTCGTAACAAGTTATACGTAAGATTTAATTCATTTAATGAAGACTCAAATTCTAAAATTGGGTCTTTAACTTCATATTTTGAGAGTTCAGCTTCAAGTTTTTGCCCTCTTAAATTTTTCCCGATGATAATCCCATTTCCATCAATTAGAAAATTAGAGGGAATACCCTTAACTTTATATTCTTTGGCAGACGCACAATTCCAATAAGCAAGACTACTAACATTTGTCCAAATAAGCTTATCGTCTTTTATTGCTTTTACCCAAGATTCTTTAGTTTTATCTAACGATACTCCAAATACTGTAAAATTTTGGCCAACCGAAAACGTTTTATCTTTGTATTCGTCATATGCTTTAGCAACAACAGGATTTTCTCTTCTGCAAGGGCCACACCAAGATGCCCAAAAATCAATAAGCACGACTTTTCCTCTTAGAGAATAAAGACTAACTGAATCTCCATCAAAAGCAGGTAATTTAATATCAGGAGCGATATCGCCGATTTCTGTTCCAACATTTTGTCCAAAAGTAGTAGCTGTAAAGAAGATAGCTAATACTAAAATAATAATCCTGTTCATAGTTTTGTAAATTTATAGTTTATAGTTTTTTTTCTCGGGAAAGACTGAAATCAATAATCTAAACGTTCAATTCTTGCCCCTATTGCATTTAGTCGTTGATCAATATTCTCATATCCTCTGTCTATCTGCTCAATATTATTAATAACACTCATGCCGTCAGCTGACATTGCTGCAATTAACAGAGCCATCCCGGCTCTAATATCAGGTGAATGCATAGTTGTGCCCCTTAGTTGAATCTGATTATCAAGACCAATAACCGTTGCACGATGAGGATCGCACAAAATAATCTGTGCCCCCATATCAATAAGCTTGTCAACAAAGAACAATCTACTTTCGAACATTTTTTGATGGATAAGCACACTTCCCTTGGCTTGCGTTGCAACAACTACAAAAACACTTAATAGGTCAGGAGTAAGCCCTGGCCAAATAGCATCAGATATTGTCATAATTGACCCATCAATAAAACTTTCGATTTGATAATTATTTTGTGCTGGGATAAATATATCATCATCAATATGCTGAATCTCAATTCCTAATTTTCTAAATGAATCAGGAATGATTCCAAGCATGTCATATCTTACATTTTTTATTAGTAATTCCGAAGCTGTCATTGCAGCCATACCAATAAAACTTCCAATTTCGATCATGTCAGGCAATATTCTATGTTCTGCCCCATGAAATTCTTTTACACCCTCAATATAAAGTAAGTTTGAACCAATGCCAGAAATTTTAGCTCCCATATTATTGAGGAGGATACATAATTGCTGAATATATGGTTCGCAAGCCGCATTATAAATTGTTGTTTTGCCAGTTGCCATAACTGCAGCCATAATTATATTAGCAGTACCTGTTACAGAAGCCTCTTCGAGATGAAGATATGTTGCTTTTAACTCTTTTGCAGAAAGAGAATAAAAATTTTCTTTAAAATCGTAAATAAATTCAGCACCAAGTTTTTCAAACCCTATAAAATGAGTATCTAATCTTCGCCTTCCTATCTTATCTCCTCCAGGTTTAGGCATACAAACATAACCGAATCGGGCTAACAACGGACCAAGAATCATTATCGACCCCCTTAATGCAGCACCATCATCACGAAAAGCATCTGATTTTAAATAGTCTAAATTCACGGAATCGGCTTTAAAACTTAAAACGCCTTTTCCATGCCTAGTAACAGAAACCCCCATAGAGACGAGTAAATCTATTAATTTATTTACATCTCTAATTTCAGGTATATTTGAGATCTTAACCTTTTCTCCGGTTAATAGTGTTGCACAAATTACTTGTAGTGCTTCATTTTTTGCACCCTGAGGAGTTATTTCTCCTTTTAGACTTGTACCACCATGGATTCTAAAAGTACTCATTTATTTTTTTTTATATGTCCTTCTTTTAGTTGCTGACTTCTGTGTGTTTGTGTTATGATATGCAAGGACATCTTTAAAATCTCCAAGTTTAAGGTCCTCAGGAATTTCAACAGCCCCTCTTGTTATTAATGCTAATTCTTTAAATACTATTGCGTCAGGAATTGCTTCTTTTTTCCATACCATATATGACCTTTTCATATGATTAGCCATTATCTCAACTAAAGCCTGTTTCTCTTCAGGATTTTCGAAATCATTTATTTTATTAAGAATTTCTTCAATGAATTTACCATAATGTCTAAATCTAAACTTTCCATCAGAATATGGCAACTTTTCCGGTTTTTCATTTATCAAGTTAACATCAGGCAAAGGATATGGCCAATCAATATTAAGGCTAAATTCTGACATTAATGCAAGATGATCCCAAAGCTTATGTTTAAAGTCTGCGACATCTCTTAAATGAGGATTCATATTCCCCATAATTGCGATTATAGAATGTGCAGCCTTTGCTCTTTCCTCTAGATCTTCAATTGTGCGACAATAATCAATCATTTTTTGAATCGTTCTTCCATATTCAGGAAGTATAAGTTGTTGTCTTTGTGTATTATAATCCATTTTGTATTTTATATTAATTGTACAAAACTACTCTTTATTACATTATTAAACAAAAAAACTATGCTAAAATTTCCAGCTTGGCAAATTTCAATAAAATTGTTTTTGTTTCTCCATTATCAAAAATAACAATCGCCCTTGTGTCACTTCCAACACCCGACAGCTCATCAATTATCCCATTCCCAAATAAATGATGTCGGACTTTCTGTCCCACAATATAAACCGACATATCTGCAACTGTTTTTTTATTATCATTTTTAACCTCATCAACAGATATTAACTTACGCTTTATTTGCTTTTGCGGACTAATTGGTATGGATGCTTTCTTCTTTAAAGGCATTACTTTATCATCACTTAATGATGCATATTTTTTAAGCTCATCCTCAAAAGACGATGTCTGTTTTACCGGTTTATCTTTCCACTCAATAAACTGAGAATCAAGCTCGTCTAAAAATCTACTAGAAGCCATACTTGTAATATTCCCGAATCTAAATCTTGATATTGAATATGTAATGATCAGATTTTGCATTGCGCGAGTTATTGCGACATAAAACAATCGTCTTTCTTCTTCAAGCTCTGCAGGAGAATAAAGTGTCATTGCATTAGGCAATAAATTCTCCTCTACGCCAACAATAAATACATTTGTGAATTCTAAGCCTTTTGCTGAATGTATAGTCATCATACTAACACGCTCAACATCTTCCTCATCCTCAATATCCTGATTTGTAAGAATTGACACATTTTCTAAATAATCATTTAATGAAATACCTGTAAAGACACCCTCTTTGTCACGACTATCACAGAAAATCTTCACACCGTTGAGCAACTCTTGTATGTTTTCATATCGGCTAACACCTTCAGGCGTTTTGTCCTTAAACAACTCTGTATTTACACCTGTCCTATTTACCAATTCAACAGTAAAATCATAAGCATTCATTTCTTCAGATTTTTCTGCTAGGTTTCTTATTAAGCTTGCAAAATTGAACAGTCTTTCTCTTGTTGGCAAATTGACATTAACATTATAATCATTTGGCGAAGAAATTATTTCCCAAACAGAAATTCCCGAGTTATTTGAAAACTCCAAGATTTTACTAATTGTAGTATTTCCAATTTTACGAGAAGGGAAATTTACAATCCTACGAAACGCCTCAACATCATTAGGGTTTACTGCAAAGCGCATATATGCTAAAACATCTTTTATTTCCTTACGTTGATAAAAAGATAATCCACCAAAAACACGATAAGGAATATTATATTTTCTCATTGCCTCCTCCATTATTCTGGATTGAGCATTTGTCCGATACAAGATTGCAAAATCAGAATGATGGAAATGATCATTATTACACATGTCAGTAATAGCTCTAGCCACGCTCATACCTTCTAAAGTATCTGTCATAGATTTTTCAACTATGATTTTAGATCCCTCATCATTTTTTGAGAAAATGGTTTTTGGAATTTGTCCCGAATTATGTTTTATCAGTGAATTTGCCGCATTAACAATATTTTGAGTGCTTCGATAATTCTGTTCCAGCTTAAAAAGCTTGTAATCAGTATAATCATTTTTAAAGTTCAGTATATTTTGAATTTTAGCACCTCTAAATGAATAAATGCTTTGAGCATCGTCACCCACAACAAAGAGCTTTCTATGTTGTTCGGATAATTTCTTAACAATTAAATACTGTGCAAAATTTGTGTCTTGGTATTCATCAACCAAAACATAATCAAACCGACTACTGTATTTATCAAGAACAGCAGGATTTAATTTAAATAAGATATTAGTGTAAAGCAACAAATCATCAAAGTCCATTACATTTGATTGGCGACAGCGCTGAGAGTACTTTTTATAAATAGAAACAAATTCCGGTCTATTTTCTTTTTGATCTTCAATCAAAAGAGAATTATTTTGAGCGTATGCATCTGCAGTCATTAAATTATTTTTACAAGTAGATACCCTATTAAAGATACTCTTTGCTTTATAAAAATCATCATTAAGATTTAGCTCTTTTATTATTGATTTAACAAGATTAAGGGAGTCTGATGTATCGTATATAGTAAAATTAGATGTAAAGCCTAAAGACTGTGCTTCCATCCTAAGGATTCTTCCAAATATTGAATGAAAGGTCCCCATCCATAAACTTTTTGAAGCTGCATAACCTAAAAGACTATCGATTCTTTCTTTCATCTCAGCTGCAGCTTTATTTGTAAATGTCAGCGCAATTATTCTGCTTGCCGGCATCCCATTATCAATCAAATGAGCAATTTTAAATGTTAAAACTCTGGTCTTACCAGAACCTGCTCCCGCAACCACAAGGCTTGGACCGTCAACATATATAACGGCTTCTTTTTGTGCTGCATTTAAACCTTCTGTAAAATCTCTTCCCACAAATATTTTTATTTGCAAAAATATAACTAACAGATATAATTACTGTATTATTTTTCAATTTTTTATTAACGAATAAAATTTACTACTAAGCTATCTAAGACAAAATCATCTTTCCTATTTACCCTATGCCCCATGCTTTATGCCCTATGCCTCTATTTTGTTAAAATAGATTATCATTAATCTCATAAGCTTTATTCAAACCATACAATATTAGTAAAATATTAATTTGTTTTAATTCGTACAACGTTTTTCAACCAATATTTGTCTTAAAATTATATTTGATATAATAAAAAAGATTTACTATTTTTGTTAAATCAAAGAATATAAGCTACTTGTAAATAATTTAATTTTTTTTACTATGAAAAAAGAATCATTGATTATGGTTGTCTTGTTTGTTCTGTTAAGTTTTATCACTACAAACATATTAGGACAAGACCAAACCGGGATAGACAAAAGATT
>CAZUQY010000010.1:0-22632 GCA_964622935.1 uncultured Bacteroidales bacterium
CGACTCTCTTTAAACAAATCTTCTTCTATCAAGTTGATGATTTTTTAAAATATTCTCATTTTTTTTTAATATTTAAAGGTTTGTATTTATTTTGTACTAATTTTGTGACTAAAATTGAGTATTTTGTATGCATTACTAATACTTTAAACTTATTTGACCAGAAAATAACATTAAAATATGAAAAAACTATCAGTAATAATATTACTTATAATCTCTTTGAGTGGCTTTAGTCAACAATTAATTAGAGGTTACACTGCCTCGTTTGCGTATGGGTTTTTATCAAAAGGAGATGATTTTAACATCCACTATGGTGGCTCCGATTACACTGCTTCTGCCAGATCTACAAACGGTAGCTGTATAAGCCTTGGTTTTCCATTTGATTATGGATATGGTCGATCCAGAATTGTTTTTACACCTGGTTTAGATTTTCTCACTTCAAATTATGAACTCGATTATGACATTTCAATGTTTAACGATGACAGCTTAAAACTATCATCGTTTATTGTAGCTCCACAACTTGGAGTAATGTATAAATATCACTTTTATATAAAAGGGCTTCATTTTTCAGTGGGAGCAGGTTTAGATTTTCGCCTACCGGTTTCTAACAGTATCACTCTTACGACAAAAGACAAAGCTGACTTGATAGAATATGATGAAACCCCATCTGATGATGACTATATGACATTTACTCCGAAAACAGTTTATTCAAATATGGCTGAGTTAGGATTTCATATTAGTCCTCGAATTGGTTTCGACATTTATGTAACTAAATTTCTTGCCACAAATATTTACTATACTGTTTCACCACTTACAACATACACAAATTCTCCAGCAATAAGAGGATATGGTGGTTTCGGAATTAGCTATCTGATTCCGCTTGGCAAAGAAGATGATTCTAGATTACTACAATATTACAAGCAATAAAACCCATGAAAATGAAAAAGATATATTTAGCATTTCTATTAATAATTGCAGTTACATCAATGTCAATCAAAGCACAGGATATTGTCCCTGTTGTTCAAGCAGGACATTCTGGAAGCATTTTATATGTTGATTGGGATCCAACCAGCAGATATATTGCTAGTGTAGACGTTAACAACGAACTTGTCGTTAACGATTTGATATCAGGTAAAATGTTCTATAGGATAAAAGTTCCCGGAGATGACATTATTCAAGCATTAAGCTTTGATAATGCAAACAGCATTACTCTTGCGACATCTAATCAGACTTATCTATTTGATATGGAGACCCTTAAGCTTGGAAAATCATCAGGTAAAATACAAAAAAAGAAAATTAGTAATGATTTAAAAATCAATGGCTCTGTATTACGTAAGGGTAGCAAATCGCTATTTAACAGAGATGCTTATACTCATTTTACATTCGCTGCAAATTCTATTGATGGGAACTATGTCGTTGCAGGAGACGAAAGGGGTTGTGTTTACTTTTGTAACAACAACTTAAAACTTAAAAGTTTTGAAAGCACTCATTTCTTAAATATAAATGACATCGACTTTTCCGCAGATGGTCAATTTGTCGCAATTGCATCATCAGATAGGTCTATTTCAATATGGAGTTTGCCTGATTTTAATTTTGAAAAACGGGTTATCCCACGTAGTTTTAATGTTACGGCAATTGAATCTCATCCTGAAGACAGCATACTCGCTTTTGGAGATGAATTGGGTTTTGTTTATCAGCTAAAATTTGAAAACGACAAGGTTACTTGCGAAGGAATAAACGCACATAATGGTGCAGTTAACGACATTTGTTTTTCGCCAAATAAATCAATAATCGGAACGGCAGGAAGCGATAACATGGCTGCCGTTGTTGATTTTGAAAACAAAAAAGTTCTACAGTATTTCATATTGCATCCAAGAGCTTCAAAGGTCAAACAGACATTCAACATCAAAGGCATACAGGAAAAAGTGACAAACGAAGAAAAAGGCAAACTTTGGTTTGACGAAAACGTTTACTCCGTTGCTATTAGCGAAGATGGAAAAACAATAGCATACTCAGGCGGTAAGTGGGGTTTAACCAATCCTGTATTAAAAGTATCGTCCATTTCAAACTTAAATATTACTGGAGCAAAGGATGAACACAAAAAAAAGAAGACTGAAATAGGCCTAATGTCTAAAAACAATAATCATATTTTTAAACAGCTCTATTTCGCAGATAATAAAGAGTTTTATGGCCTTGGTGAAGAACAAGACAAAGCAATTCGATTTAACACAACTATAACCGGATACGCTGAAAGAGATGATGTCAACACAAACACTGTATTTTCAACAGAAAAGCCAAAGAATTTTCTTATAGTACAAGCAGAATATGATAAAACATCTGACTCAGAATATCTGATAAAGACAGATCCAATAACAGGAGACATATACACCTGTCGTGGTTTTGAAATTGAACGGAAAACAAATGGAAAGACTATAAAATTTAAAGGACACAGAGGATACATCAATGATTTTGAGATTGTAACAGGTAAAAACTACCTCGTCAGTTCGGCAGAAGATGCTTCAATGAACATCTGGAATCTTAATACAGGTGAAAAATTATTAAGCATTTTTGTTGTTGATATGGGAAAATTAGTGTTTATCACTCCCGACAATTTCTACATGGCTACAGGTGATGCTCTTACCGGACTTGGATTTAATTTTGAAGGAAAAGTTTTTCCTGCTGAACAATTCGACATTAAATATAATCGTCCAGATTATGTTTTGGAATCATTTGGATATTTTGATACAGACATGATAGATCTTTACCATACTGCTTATCTAAAACGAATCTCAAAATTGGGATTCACTGAAGAAATGCTTAATGGTAAAATCAATTTACCTGAACTTAAAATTGATAATCTAAGCGAAATCCCTCTAAAAACTACTCAACAAAACATTACAGTTAAAGTCTCAATGAAAGACAACAACTATAATCTTGACAGGATTAATGTTTATGTTAACGATGTGCCATTATTTGGCACAAAAGGAATGTCGTTAAAATCCGATAAATCAAATAATATCAGTAAAACCTTTGATATCCCATTATCTAGAGAAAACAACACAATTTACATTTCATGTTTAAATGAAAAAGGTATTGAATCTCTAAAAGAAGAGCTCTCTGTATTTTATGAAAATTATGATAATAAGAAACCTGATCTTTATCTTATTTCCCTTGCTGTAGCTGAATACGATCAATCACAATACAACTTAAGATATACAATAAACGATGGAGAAGGCTTTATTAAATTGTTTACAAAAAACAGTAAGGACTTCAACCATGTTTATGTTGATACATTTTATAACGATTGGTGCACACGTGAAAATGTTCTTGCAGTTAAAGATAGGCTTATGCATACTAATGTCGACGATTATGTTTTTGTACATATCGCAGGCCATGGATTATTGGATGACAATCTTGATTTTTATTTCGCAACTGCTGATATAGATTTTGCAAATCCATCAGAAAAAGGATTAAAATATGACGAAATAGAGGGTCTCCTTGATGGAATCCCTGCCCGTAATAAACTCTTACTAATGGATGCTTGTCATTCAGGAGAAGTAGACAAAGACGATGATTTCGCAGTAAATACTGTTACTGATGGGGACGAAACTCGTGGAGTAACAATGTTTAGCACTAAAACTGTAGGCACACCAAAAACAGGACTACAAAATTCATTCGAACTTATGCGATTACTTTTTGCCGACCTCCGCAAAGGAACTGGGACGGTTGTTATCTCAGCTGCATCTGGAGGTGGTTATGCTCTCGAAAACGAAGACATCGAAAACGGTATTTTTACATACTGCTTGATAGAAGCGGTTTCTAAAAACAAAGCTGATACAAATGACGACAAAGAGATTTCTGTTTCAGAACTGCGCACTTATGTTTTTGAAGGTGTAAAACGTCTGAGTGGAGGAAAGCAACTACCTACTTCAAGAAGTGAAAACCTGATGAATGATTTTAGGGTGAAATAAAAATAACAGAACAATATATATGAACAGCAACACTACAATATTTAGTGTTGCTGTTTCTGTTTTTTCTCACAAATTCAGTTAATTTTGCAGACAACTATGCAAAGAAAACATTCCATATTACTTCTATTTATATTCTCATCACTATTTACATTTGCTCAAAATAAAATCTCGGGCCGTATTACTGATGCATCAAACAACGAAGCTTTAGCATTCGTAAATATAATTTACAATTCGTCAAATCAGGGTACAACAACCGATTTAGATGGATATTTTACCATAAACTCCAAAGAAAAAATTGAGTTCTTAAAATTAAGTTACTTAGGTTATATAACCAAAACTATTGGCCTAGAAGAACTATCTGGACAAGCTTATATTGAAATCAAACTTAAGCAAAACGCTTTTGAACTTGCAGAAGTAACGGTATTACCCGGAGTTAATCCTGCTCACCGAATCATTAATAAAGTTATTAAGAATTCAGATAGAAACAATCCTGAAAAGATGCGCTCCTTCTCATACGTTTCATACAACAAAATGTATTTTACAATTGAGCCAAAGGACATATCACGCATTGAAGACAGCATTAGTCACAAGGACACTATTCCTAATGATACGATAAAACCAGATAAAACATTAAGAGAATTTTTTAGCGAACAGCACCTTTTTATTACCGAATCGGTTACTGAACGCCGTTTTCGATATCCCGACAATAACAAAGAAGAAGTACTTGCTCATAAAATGTCTGGATTAGAAACCCCAGCTTTTTCACTTTTGACAACTCAATTTCAATCATTCTCTTTTTACAAAGATTTCATCAATTTGTTGGATAAAAAATATCTGAGCCCTATTAGCAAAGGAAGCGTAAATAAATATTTTTTTCTGATAGAGGATACAATGTACAATGAGACTGCCGATACAATTTTTATCATTTCATACAGGCCTTATAAAGGTAAGAATTTTGAAGGATTACAAGGAGTTTTACATATTAACTCCAACGGCTATGCTATTCAAAATGTAAGCGCTAAACCATACGAACCAAGTGGATCTTTCAACATTAACATACAACAAAAATACGAGTTAATTGATTCGGTACAATGGTTTCCAGTGCAGCTAAACACTGATTTAGTAATGAATATGCTTCAGCTAAGCGAAGACGAAGCAATGCTCACAAACGGAGAACCCGGATCAGATTATTTACCCTTGATGGGAATTGGAAAAAGTTATCTAAGTGACATCAGCCTTAATCCAGACTACAAACGAAGAGATTTTAATCAGATAAACATTATTGTTAACGATGATGCTGCAAAAAAAGACAGCATTTTCTGGAATCTATATCGAAAAGATTCTCTAACAGCTAAAGACATTAGAACATACGAAGTAATAGACAGTATTGGCAAAGAGGCAAACTTAGACCGAATGATCGAATTAGTTGATGTTATAGCTTCCGGATACATTCCAATTGGCATTGTGAATCTAAATCCAGCTTCTCTTTTATGGTATAATCAATATGAGGGATATCGTATTGGTGTGGCTCTATCAACTAATCAAAAATTGCTTAAATGGATGTCTGTTGGAGGATATGTTGGTTATGGATTTAGAGATAAAAGCTTAAAATACGGTGGTCATCTAGAGTTCAATATTCACAGACCTTCAAACACAAAATTGCAATTCGGATTTAAACAAGATCTTGAGTTTAGCGACGAATACCATTTCTATAATGAAAGTAATTCTATAAGCCTGCAATCAACAAGGGATTTCTTTCTTAGCGAAATGGATTCTGTAAGGTCATATTATGGGTCTTTTAAATTTACTACCCTTAGATATTTACATGCTGACTTAAGATTTGATTACAATGAAAAAAACATAATTAATCCTGACCGATATAGTTATTACAATGCATTTGCAACAAACTATAATACATCCGAGATTGGATTATTTGCCAGATATGCTTACAAGGAAAAGTTTTTACAAACTCCACAAGGAAACTTGCTGAGTATGGGGACAAAATATCCAGTATTATATTTCAATATTATCAAGGGTACAAATTTGCTTGAGGGAGATTACGACTATTATAAGTATGAAGCAAAAGTGACTAAAAAGTTTAGTCATCTACACATAGGAGATTCATACTTAAGCGTTAGTGGTGCCTATCTCGATGGAGATATTCCTTACGGAGAATTATATTATGGAGCAGGATCATATTCATGGTTAAACATTAACAATAGTTTTAATACAATGCGAGTTAACGAATTTATTTCGGATCGATTTGCATCTGTGTTCTTTAGCCACGACTTTGGAAGTTTGCTTTTCAGAACAAAGAAATGGGCTCCTGAGTTAGTGCTTGTAACTGCTGCCGGATGGGGAGATAACTCAAGAACTACTGCTACCACCAATCCTGATTTTGCAAAAAAAATGAACCAAGGATATTTTGAGTCTGGGATTCTAATCAATCAAATATTAAAAATGAATTTCGAAGGTTTTGGATTTGGAGTTTATTACAGATATGGACCATATTCAAGATCACGCGAAATTGAAAACTGGGCATTTAAATTTAATCTTACTTTTGTACTATGATAAAAACAGATGCTGAAAAATATATTAGCAGATGTATTGAACTTGCTAAAAAAGGCAAGGGTATGGTTTCCCCAAACCCAATGGTAGGTTCTGTAATAGTTCATAATGGAAAAATAATTGGTGAAGGATATCATAGAAAATATGGTGAAGCACATGCAGAGGTAAACGCAGTAAACTCAGTCAAGGACAAATCTCTTTTAAAAGAATCAACAATTTATGTTTCACTTGAGCCATGTGCGCATGTAGGTAAAACACCAAGCTGCGCAAAAATGATTACAGAAATAGGCATTCCCGAAGTTGTAGTTGGAAGTGTAGATCCTTACTTTCAGGTTGCCGGAAAAGGAATTGGAATTCTTAAAACTTCTGGGATTAAAGTAACTACTGGAATACTGGAAAAAGAGTGCATTGAATTAAACCGCAGATTCTACACCTTCCATCAAAAGAAACGCCCATATCTTATATTAAAATGGGCAAAAACCCTTGACGGCTTTATTGATTATATACGCGAACCTGATTCAGATAATAAACCAACATGGATTACCAATGATTACTGCAAAACGCTAGTACATAAATGGCGGACAGAAGAAGATGCTTTTTTGGTTGGGACAAACACCGTATTACTTGACAATCCGCAACTTACTGCCAGAAAATGGATAGGACGCAACCCTCTAAGAATCACAATTGATCAATATTGTCAATTACATAGCTCATGTAAAATCTTTGACAACAAAGCACACACATTGGTTTTTAATTCAATGAAAGATGAACCTGGAGAGGGCATATCATTTATTAAACTAGATTTTTCTAAAAATATAATTCCTCAAATTCTATCAGTCCTATATGAACTAGAGATTCAGTCAGTAGTAATCGAAGGCGGATCACAAACTCTTGAAGGATTTATAAATATTGGATTATGGGATGAAGCTTTAGTCTTTACAGGAAATAGAAATTTTAAAAATGGGGTTAAATCTCCTACTTTCAAATTTTCACCAACAAAAATTGAAACCTTTGGGGATAGTAAATTAGAGATTTCTTACAATAATGAATACGTTAAAAAAATATAATTTCAATTTCGCACAAAGAACAGCTATCATGCTGTTTTGTATTCTGATCTGTTTGATGATTGGTCAACTTATTACATCGATAATTGCTGGTGCTGTAAATCCAGAACTTTTCAATAATCTAGACCAACTAAAACCGGAAATGACTAAAGAAATTACTTTGTTAAAATCTTTACAATTTATTTCCGCACTTTTTACTTTTGTTTTCCCACCAATAATTATCGGCTCGTTATTTGGCAATAACATTCTGTCATTTCTGCAATTGAACAGAAGTCCTAAAATTCTCTATTATATTTTAACAATCATTTTTATCTTTTCGGTTTTACCCGGAATGAATATAATTATAATGTTGAATAAAGCCATTAGATTTCCGGAGAGTATGAAAGCCATAGAATTATCATTGCAAGGCATGGAAGAGTCCGGACTTAGAATGACAGAGATTATGTTAACCGGTTCTGGCACCTTGAATTTAATTACTAATATTTTAATCATGGCTGTTCTTCCGGCAATTGGGGAAGAATTTATGTTCAGAGGTCTAATCCAAAAGCATCTTATTGAGTGGACAAAAAAGCCTCATTTGGCAATAATTCTCTCTGCAGTAATTTTTTCTGCAGTTCATTTTCAATTTTACGGTTTCTTTCCAAGAGTTTTACTTGGAATGTTGTTTGGGTATTTAGTTTATTACAGCGGATCATTATGGCCAGCAATATTTGCACATTTCTTTAATAATCTGATGGCAGTATTATCTTATCATTTTAGCAGTAGCACTATAGGGAATACAGAAATTGATAGTTTTGGAACAACCAACTCTGACATTTATTTTGTTTTTGCAGGACTAGTAGTTGCCGTTTTTATTGGACGGTATCTTTTTAAAAAGCAAAGGATAAAAACTGAAAACGCAGTAAATTAATTATCCTGTAATTACTTGTTCAAAATTAATTTTCATTTTGCCGCAGTATAGAAAACTCCTCTATCTTGTTTTACAGCACTAATTCTTCCTTCTGCCTCAAGAACGTCAAGATACTTATTTACTTCGCTAATATGCATCCCCAAGATATCGACAAGGTCATCAAGGGTGCAAGGCCTACGAGCAATCGTTCCAAGAATAGCAGATTCGGCGTCATCACGATAAGACTTTTGCTCTTTGCGCTTTGGTGCAGATGCTATAATCTTTGTATTTGGAAAATCTAAGACTTCAATCACATGTTCAAGTTCTTCGAGACTTGCAGCCCTTAAACCATCAACAGTTCCAGGACGATCAAGAGTATTCAGTTGTACAAGATTTGGATTTATCAATTTGACAGCCTTTTTTAATTCCAGTAAATCCTTCTCAGAATTATTGTAATCAGGTAAAATGAAAATTTCCAGCCATATTTTACCTTTAAACTCTTTACTAAATTCAATTAAACCTTCAATACAAGACTTTGCTGTAAGCCCTTTAGCTGGTCTATTTATTTTATTGAAAGCTTCCTCAGTGACAGCATCAAGTGAAGGCAAAACAAGATTAGCCTTCATTAAAGATTCTCTAATTTGAGGATTACTAAACAATGTCCCATTCGTAAGAACAGCAACAGGTATATTAGGTTTTTTTGTTTTTAAAAATTCTAACACATCTCCTATTCTACTATTTAGCGTTGGTTCTCCAGAACCAGAAAATGTAAAATAATCTGGATCTGGATTATTCTCAAAATAATGATGTAATTCTTCAATTACTTTATTATAAATAATATACTCATCCTGTTCAAGTGTAAGTTTTGTTGTTTTACCAACCTCACAATAAACACAATCAAGTGAACAAACTTTTCGTGGAACTAAATCTATTCCTAAAGACATTCCTAACCTACGTGAAGGAACTGGACCAAACAGATATTTATACATAAGTATTTTTTTACAAAATTAACAAAAAAAGGCCTTCCAAAAAGGAAAGCCTCAGAATATATATAGGTACATTGCTTCAGACCCAATATAGAGGTCCTACTATCTTAAGTCAGAGGAAATTTACATCATTCCGCCCATACCACCCATGCCACCCATACCTGGAGCACCCATTGGAGCAGGACTTTCTTCAGTAATGTCAGCAATAACGCATTCTGTTGTTAATAACATCCCTGCGATACTTGCTGCATTTTCAAGAGCAATACGAGCAACTTTGGTTGGATCAATAACGCCTGTTTCATATAAGTTTTCGTAAATATCTGTTCTGGCATTATATCCAAAATCACCTTTACCTTCTTTAACTCTTTGCACAACAACAGAACCTTCTTTACCAGCATTTTCAACAATTCTACGCAATGGTTCTTCAAGAGCGCGTAAAACAATTGAAATACCAATTGTCTCATCTTCGTTATCACCTTTAAGATCAACAATATGCTGAATTGCGCGAATATAAGCTACTCCACCACCAGGTATAATTCCTTCTTCAACTGCTGCACGTGTAGAAGAAAGAGCATCTTCGTATCTGTCTTTTTTCTCTTTCATTTCAACTTCGGTAGCAGCACCAACATAAATTACAGCAACACCACCAGCAAGTTTAGCTAAACGTTCCTGAAGTTTTTCGCGATCATAATCGCTTGTTGTAATTTCTACTTGCTTTTTAATTTGAGCAACTCTTGCATCAATCAATTCTTTGCTTCCTGCACCATCAACAATAGTTGTGTTTTCTTTATCAATAACAACTTTTTCTGCTCTACCTAATTGTGTAATTGTTGCAGTATCTAATTTAAGACCTCTTTCTTCTGAGATAACTTCTCCACCTGTTAGGATTGCGATATCTTGCAACATCTCTTTTCTTCTATCACCAAAACCAGGAGCTTTAACAGCAGCAATTTTAAGAGTTCCTCTTAGTCTATTTACAACTAATGTTGCTAATGCTTCGCCTTCAATATCTTCAGCAATAATTAATAATGAATTACCATCTTGTGCTACTGGTTCAAGAACCGACATAAGGTCTTTCATTGATGATATTTTTTTATCTGTAATCAGAATATATGGAGAGTCTAAAACAGCTTCCATTTTTTCGCTATCGGTGATAAAATATGGGGAAACATATCCTCTATCGAATTGCATACCTTCAACAACTTTAACTTCAGTTGCTGTACCTTTTGCTTCTTCGATTGTGATTACGCCTTCTTTTTTTACTTTATCCATTGCCAATGCGATATCTTTACCTATTGCAACCTCGTTATTTGCCGAAATCATTGCAACTTGCTCAATTTTTTTGATATCATCACCAACATTTTTGCTCATTTTCTTTAATTCAGCAATAACTTCAATAACTGCTTTATCAATACCACGTTTCAAATCCATTGGATTTGCTCCTGCAGTAACATTTTTTAGACCTACTGCAACTATCGACTGAGCTAAAACTGTTGCTGTTGTTGTACCATCACCAGCGTCATCATTAGTCTTAGAAGCAACTTCTTTAACCATTTGAGCTCCCATGTTCATAAATGGGTCTTGCAACTCTACTTCTTTTGCTACAGTAACACCATCTTTAGTAATTTGAGGAGCACCATATTTTTTATCAATTACAACATTTCTTCCTTTTGGGCCTAAAGTAACTTTAACTGCATCAGCTAAAGCATCTACTCCCTTTTTCAACAAATCTCTTGATTCAATGTTGAATTTAATTTCTTTTGCCATGATATATATTTATTTTTTGTTAGCTAATTATTCTACTACCACTAATAAAATGTCTGACTGACTCATGATTAGATAATCCTGATCGTCAATTTTAACTTCTGTTCCACCATATCTGCCATATAAAACGATATCACCAACTTTTACTTCCATGGGTTCGTCCTTTTTTGCATTTCCGATAGCAATGATTTTACCTCTTTGAGGTTTTTCTTGTGCAGAATCTGGAATAATAATCCCACTAGATGTTTTTTGCTCTGCTGCCTGAGGCTGAACTAATACTTTGCCTGACATTGGTCTACCAATTTTTGTCATAACTTTATTTCTTTTTTAAAGGTTTAACATATAATATCAACGCAGCCTGATTTGCCAAAACTATGCCATCTGTAAAAAACTGACAAAATTGTATAAATCAGGCTGGGTTTTTATTCCCTATGTGTCAAAATGTCGCTATCTAACAAATTTAAAGTTTTGACCAAGATAGAAAGCATTTTCACCAAGAGCTTCTTCTATTCTAAGAAGCTGATTATATTTTGCAACTCTGTCACTTCGTGAAGCAGAACCGGTTTTTATTAATCCAGTATTTAAAGCAACTGCTAAGTCAGCAATAAAAACATCCTCTGTTTCACCCGATCGATGACTAATAATTGAAGTGTATGAATTGTTATGTGCAAGATTAACAGCTTCAAGGGTTTCAGAAACAGAACCTATTTGATTCAATTTAATGAGAATAGAATTTGCAGCTCCTGTTTTAATGCCTTTAGCTAATCGATTAACGTTTGTTACAAACAAATCATCTCCAACAATCTGAACTTTCTTACCTATCTTTTTATTTAAACTTCTCCAGCCGTCCCAATCATCTTCAGCAAGACCATCTTCAATTGAAATAAGAGGGTATTTAGAAGTCCAATCAGCCCAATACTGAACCATGTCATCAGATGACATTTCTTTTCCATTAGATTCTAAGATGTAAAGATTTTTTTCTTTATTGTAAAATTCAGAAGCTGCAGCATCTAGAGCAATATAAATATCTTTTCCAGGTTTATATCCTGCCTTTTCAATTGCCTTAAGAACGTATTCGATAGCTTCTTCGTTAGATTTTAGATTTGGGGCAAATCCACCTTCATCACCAACGTTAGTTGAGTGACCAGATTTTTTCAATACAGCTTTAAGATTATGAAACACTTCTGTGCCCATTCTTAGAGCTTCGCTAAAAGTTGGAGCGCCAATTGGCATAATCATAAATTCCTGTACGTCAATTTTATTATCCGCATGTTGTCCTCCATTAAGAATGTTCATCATAGGAATTGGAAGTGTACGTGCATTAACTCCGCCTAAATAGTTGTAAAGGGCCATTCCATGTTCCTGAGCTGCTGCTTGTGCGCATGCCATCGAAACTGCAAGAATTGCATTCGCACCCAAATCAGATTTATTTTCTGAGCCATCAAGAGTAATCATTGCTCTATCTATAGCCATCTGATCATCAACATAATATCCTTTAAGACTTTCAGCAATTGTATTTGTAACGTTATAAACAGCCTGTTTAACCCCTTTGCCCATATATCGATGTTTATCCCCATCGCGAAGCTCAACAGCTTCGTGTACTCCAGTTGATGCTCCACTTGGCACTGCTGCTCTTCCTATAACACCAGCACTAGTATATACTTCAACTTCAACAGTAGGATTTCCTCTGGAATCTAGTATTTGTCTTGCATGAATATTTGCTATTTGTCCCATAATTATATGTTTTTTCTTTTCAAATATAATAAAAAAGGGGATAATAATTACCCCCTTTTACAATATTATTATAGATCTATTATTTTTTTCCTTCGTCGCTTTCAGTATTTTCTTCCGTTTTCTCCTCTTTCGCTTCTTCAACTTCAGCAACAACTTCTGCCACTTCTTCTTTAACCTCTTCAACTGGTTTTTCAACGATTTCCTCAACAGCAAGTTCTTTTTCTTCTTTAACTACTGCTTTTGTCTCTGGAGCTTTTTCGTCTGTTGATTTAGATCTGCTGCGTGAACGACGACTAGTTTTCTTCTTAGCGTCTTTAGATTCAAGCATTGCTTCATTATAATCAACCAATTCTATAATACACATTTCAGCGTTATCTCCAAGTCTGATTCCAGTTCTAAGGATTCTGGTATATCCACCTGGTCTGTCACCAACCTTAACAGCAATTTCGCGGAACAACTCAGAAACTGCATTTTTATCTTCTAAGTAGCTAAAAACAATTCTTCTGTTATGTGTTGTATCTTCTTTAGATTTAGTAATCAGAGGTTCTACATATTTTTTAAGAGCTTTAGCTTTAGCCACAGTAGTGGTAATGCGTTTGTGCATAATCAAAGATGATGACATATTTGACAACATTGCTTTTCTGTGTGCACTAGTTCTTCCTAAATGATTTATTGTTTTATTATGTCTCATTTCTTACAATATTATTCCTTATCCAACTTATATTTTGCTGTATCCATACCAAAATTCAGATTTTTCACATCTAACAGATTTTCTAATTCTGTAAGAGATTTTTTACCAAAGTTTCTGAATTTTAGCAAATCTGTTTTATTAAACTGTACTAAGTCACCCAAAGTTTCCACTTCAGCAGCCTTTAGACAATTAAGCGCACGAACAGAAAGGTCAAGGTCAACCAATTTGGTTTTCAATAACTGACGCATTCTTAATACCTCCTCGTCAAACTCATCGTTATCATGTTTTTCATCACTATCGAGAGTGATTTTCTCATCTGAGAATAACATGAAATGATGAATTAAAATTTTAGCTGCTTCTTTGAGAGCTTCTTTTGGATGGATTGATCCGTCAGTATCAAGTTCAAGAATGAGTTTCTCATAATCAGTTTTTTGTTCTACACGCATATTTTCAACGTAAAATCTCACGTTGCGAATAGGTGTAAAAATAGAACCGATAGGAATTACACCAATAACTTCATCGATTGGTTTATTTTCCTCTGGTGGAACATATCCTCTACCTTTGATAACATTCAACTCTATTCTCAGGTTAACACCTGTATTCATTCTGCATATCAGTAATTCTGGATTCAGAATTTTAAACCCAGATAAAAACTTACCTATATCTCCGGCTCTGAATTCTTCTTGACCAGAAATTGTAATAGTAACATTTTCCTGATTTACATCTTCGATTTGCTGTTTAAACCTGATTTGTTTAAGCTGAAGTATTATTTCAGAAACATCTTCCATGACTCCAGTAATGGTAGAGAACTCGTGATCTACGCCTTCAATTTTTACAGAAGATATTGCAAACCCTTCCAAAGATGAAAGGAGAATTCTTCTCAAGGCATTACCAACAGTGATACCATAACCGGGTTCAAGTGGACGAAATTCAAATTTTCCATGAAAATCATCTGCTTCGAGCATTATTACTTTATCAGGTTTTTGAAACGCTAAAATTGCCATTTAATTATCTTTTATTTTGAATATAATACAACTATTAACTGTTCTTTAATATTTTCAGGTATGTCTTCTCTTTCAGGTACAGACATAAACTTACCAGCCAATGAGGCCTCATCCCATTCAATCCAAGCATATTTGCTGTGATTAAACCCACTTAATGAATTTGTAATTAATTCGAGTGATTTTGATTTCTCACGAACAGCAACAACGTCACCAGGTTTAATACTAGCAGAAGCAATATTACAAATTGTTCCATTAACCATGATATGTCTATGTGTAACCATTTGTCTTGCTGCAGCCCTTGTAGGACAAACACCTAAACGAAACACAACATTGTCAAGTCTTGATTCCAACATTTGTAATAAAACAATACCTGTAACGCCTTTAGCACTGGTAGCTTTTTCAAAAACATTTCTAAACTGTTTCTCTAAAACTCCATAAGTGTATTTTGCTTTTTGTTTCTCTTTAAGCTGAATACCATACTCAGAAGTTTTTCTTCTCTTTTTGTTTAAACCATGAACTCCAGGAGGATAATTCTTTTTATCCAATACTTTATCTGGGCCGAAAATTGGTTCACCAAATTTTCTTGCGATTCTGGTTTGTGGTCCTCTATATCTTGCCATTACTTAAAATCTTTAATATGAACATTAAACTCTTCTTCTCTTTGATGGGCGACATCCATTGTGTGGTAATGGAGTAACATCAACTATTTCAGTAACCTCAATACCCAGGTTATGCAGTGTTCTGATTGCAGATTCTCTTCCTGCACCTGGTCCCTTAACATAAGCTTTAACTTTACGCAGACCTAAATCAAACGCTATTTTGCCACAATCTTCTGCAGCCATTTGACCAGCATACGGAGTATTTTTCTTACTTCCTCTGAAACCATTTTTTCCAGATGAAGACCATGAAATAGCCTGTCCTTCGTTATTTGTTAAAGTAACAATAATGTTATTAAACGAAGTATGAATGTGAGCCTGTCCTGTAGATTCGACTTTTACTACACGCTTTTTTGTAACTCTTGCTTTCTTAGCCATATCTCAATTATTTCTTTTTGTTGGCAATAGTTTTCTTTTTACCTCTACGAGTTCTCGCATTATTTTTTGTATGTTGTCCTCTAAGAGGAAGCCCTATACGATGACGAATACCACGATAACATCCGATATCCTGCAAACGCTTGATATTCAATTGGACTTCTGAACGAAGCTCTCCTTCAAGACGGTACTGACCAACTGCCTGACGTATTACAGATATTTGATCATCATTCCAGTCTTTGGCTTTGACATTAATATCAACTCCAGATTCCTGCAATATCTTATTCGCCCTGCTACGACCAATTCCGTAGATGTAGGTAAGCGCTATTTCACCACGCTTATTGTTAGGTATATCTACACCCGCTATTCTTGCCATATTCTTTTAGTTGTTTAAATTATTATTATTATTAACCCTGACGTTGCTTAAACTTAGGATTCTTTTTATTAATCACGTAAATTCTACCTTTTCGTTTTACGATTTTGCAATCGTCACTTCTTTTCTTTACAGATGCTCTGACTTTCATTTTAAAAACTTTTTTATTTGTACCTGTATGTAATACGACCTTTTGTCAAATCGTAAGGCGACATTTCCAGTTTCACTTTATCACCAGGCAATATTCTAATATAATGCATTCGCATTTTACCAGAGATATGTGCAATAATAACATGCCCATTCTCCAATTCAACACGAAACATTGCATTTGATAATGCTTCGATAATTGTGCCGTCTAATTCTATAGAAGGTTGTTTTGCCATAAATTTAATTACTCCTATTATTTAAAACTTCCTCAATTAAACTAAAATCAGATAAAATATCTGCTTCGCCTTGTCCGATGGCTATCGTATGCTCAAAATGAGCCGACGGTTTACCATCCTTAGTTTTAATTGTCCAATGATCTCTCTCTTGATAAATCTCTTTCTTTCCCATATTAATCATTGGTTCTATTGCAATTGTCATATTCTCTGCCAATTTTACACCTTTACCAGGTTTTCCATAATTTGGAACCTCCGGTTCTTCGTGAAGATTGCGGCCAATGCCATGACCCACCAACTCTCTGACAACTGAATAACTATGTGATTCTGCATGTTTCTGAATTGCGTATCCAACATCACCTAATCTATTCCCTGCAACTGCCTTTCCTATCCCTTTATATAAGCTTTCTTTAGTACACACCAACAAAGCTTTAATTTCAGGACTAACCTCGCCCACCTCAAAAGTATAGCAAGAATCACCATTAAATCCATTTAATATTGCACCACAATCAATTGATACAATATCACCAGATTTTAGCTGATTTCCTTTAGGAATACCATGAACAACCACATCGTTTATCGAAACACAAAGTGTATTTGGATATCCATTATAGTTTAAAAATCCTGGGATTCCACCATTATCTCTAATAAATTCCTCAGCTAATTTATCGAGTTTCAGAGTAGACACGCCTTCTACAATCTCAGCCGCAAGCATTGCATGTGTACTCGACACTAGCAAGTTGCTTTGACGCATTAATTCTATTTCTTCTTTCGATTTAATAAATATCATCAATATATATTTAAATTGCAGAGGATGAACCTCTACCTTTTATTCTTCCACTTTTTGTCAATCCATCATAATGACGCATCAACAAATGACTTTCAATTTGTTGTAAAGTATCTAAAACAACTCCAACTAAAATCAATAGCGAAGTTCCTCCAAAGAACTGTGCAAATTGTCCATTAACACCTGCAAGCATTACCAATGCTGGCAGTATTGCAATAAATGCTAAAAAGATCGATCCTGGCAAAGTAATTTTTGACATGATTGAATCAAGAAACTCTACTGTTTTTTTACCTGGCTTAATACCAGGAATAAAACCACCATTCTTTTTCATATCATCTGCCATTTGTCCAGGATTGATAGTAACTGCAGTATAGAAATAGGTAAAGACAATGATTAAAAGAGCAAAAGTAAGGTTATACCAAAAACCGGTATAATTTGCAAATGCTGCTGCAAAAGCCCCCATTCTTTCTCCACCAAATCCAGCCAACATCATAGGAACAAACATTAGTGCCTGAGCAAAAATGATTGGCATAACACCAGCAGCATTAACTTTTAAAGGAATATATTGTCTAACTCCACCATATTGCTTGTTTCCAACAACTCTTTTAGCGTACTGTACAGGAATTCTTCTAACAGCTTGCACAAGAGCAATAGTAACCATAAAAATAATAAACATTGCTATTATTTCAATCAGCAACAGGATCAAACCTCCTCCAATTTCTTCAAAACGTGTAATAGCTTCACCAAGAAATGCATATGGTAATCTGGCAATAATTCCAATCATGATAATTAAAGAAATACCATTACCAATACCTCTGTCAGTAATTTTTTCTCCTAACCACATAACAAACATTGTACCTGCAGTTAATATTAAGACTGAAGAGAGCGTAAAGAATGTGCCCTTAAGTACAAATGCCTGCGGTAATAATTGCGCATGAAGGTTAGCAACATACGTTGGTGCCTGAAGCAATAAAATAGCTATTGTAAGATAACGAGTTATCTGATTTATTTTCTTTCGACCACTTTCGCCTTCTCTTTGTAATCTCTGGAAATAAGGAACAGCAATACCAAGCAACTGAACAACAATACTAGCAGAAATATAAGGCATAATCCCCAAAGCAAAAATAGATGCATTAGAAAACGCACCACCAGAGAACATATCCAACAAGCTTAACACACCTGTCGCAGTCTGACTCTGAAGACCACCTAATTGATTAGGGTCTATACCTGGAAGTACAATGTGAGCACCTAGTCTATAAATTAATATATATCCCAAAGTAAGAAGAATTCTGGTTCTCAGATCTTCAATTTTGTAAATATTCTTTAAAGTTTCAATAAATCTTTTCATTGACTAAATTTTTTCTACGTTACCACCTGCAGCTTCAATTTTCTCGATTGCTGATTTTGAATAAGCATGAGCTTTAACGGTTAGTTTAGCTTTCAATTCTCCATTACCAAGAATCTTAACAAGATCTCTTTTTGCAACTAATCCATTAAGTATTAATACTTCTTGATCAATAGTATCAATTTTTTTCTTATCAACAAGAATTTGCAATGTAGCTACATTAATTCCTTTATACTCAACCCTATTGCGGTTTTTAAACCCAAATTTAGGTGAAGTTCTTTGTAAAGGCATCTGACCACCTTCGAAACCAACTTTTCTGCTATATCCTGATCTGGATTTCTGACCATTATGCCCTCTAGTTGAGGTTCCACCTCTACCCGAACCTTGACCTCTACCAATTCTCTTTCTATTTTTAACAGACCCTTCAGCCGGTGTTAAGCAACTTAAATCCATAATTTATTTCTTTAAAAATTTCTAAATTTCTTCTGTTTTTACTAAATGACGTACTTTAACTACCATACCCATTACTTGTGGAGTAGCTTCAAGCTCAACAGGATTATGAAGTTTTTTCAAACCCAATGCTTCGAGAGTTCTTTTTTGTCTCTCTGTACTGCCAATTTTGCTTTTAATCTGTGTTATTCTAATTTTTGCCATAACAAACTATATTATCCGTTAAATACTTTATCAAGTCCCACTTGTCTTTGATAAGCTACATCATTAGCATCTCTCAATTCGATTAAAGCTTTGATTGTTGCTTTTACTAGATTATGAGGGTTAGACGACCCTTTAGATTTTGCAAGGACGTCAGTAATACCAACACTTTCAAGCACCGCACGCATAGCACCACCAGCTTTTACACCAGATCCTGAGGCAGCAGGTTTTAACCAAACCTTTGCTCCACCGTATTTAGCACTTTGTTCGTGAGGAATAGTTCCTTTATGTAAAGGTACCCTAATTAAATTTTTCTTAGCATCTTCGACACCTTTACCAATAGCAGTTGTTACTTCACCTGCTTTACCAAGACCATAACCAACAATACCATTATCATCACCGACGACAACAATTGCCGAAAAAGTAAAAGTACGTCCACCTTTTGTTACTTTAGTAACTCTCTGGATACTAACGAGTCTGTCTTTTAATTCCAGATCACTGGTTTTTATTTTTCTGATGTTATTTGACATATCTTATTATAGTTTAAGTCCTCCTTTTCTTGCACCTTCAGCTAAAGATTTTACTTTACCATGATACAAGTAACCATTTCTATCAAAAACCACTTGTGTAATACCTGCTTCTACAGCCATTTTGGCAACTAATTGACCAACCATAGCAGCTTTTTCTGATTTTGTTGCTTTTGCAGTTTCAATATCTTTTTGCTTAGAGCTAGCAGATACTAAAGTTTTTGCTTGAACGTCATCAATTATTTGCACACTGATTTGTTTATTGCTACGAAACACAGACATTCTTGGTTTCTCTGCTGTACCAGAAACAGTTCCTCTGATTCTGCGTTTTATTTTTTGTCTTCTTTCAATTTTAGATAAAGCCATTTCACTAAATTTTTACAAATTAAACTTTAGCTGATTTACCAGCTTTTCTACGTAATTCTTCACCGACAAATTTAATCCCCTTACCTTTATAAGGCTCCGGTGGACGCAGTGATCTTAGTTTTGCTGCAACTTGTCCAAGTAATTGTTTATCAATACTTTTAAAGACTACAGTAGAGTTTCCACGTTTTTCGCTTTTTACTTCAACATTAACTTCTACAGGAATTTCAAATGAA
Organism: uncultured Bacteroidales bacterium; assembly: GCA_964622935.1. Taxonomy (GTDB): domain Bacteria; phylum Bacteroidota; class Bacteroidia; order Bacteroidales; family ML635J-15; genus Bact-19. The sequence goes on from CAZUQY010000010.1 coordinate 20,362, forward strand.
ATTGTATGAGAAAAACCCAGAGCTAAATCTAACATCTGGCCTTGATTCTCAGCTTTATATCCAACTCCTACGAGTTCTTGTCTTGTTTCAAATCCTTTAGAAACACCTTCAACCATATTTGAAATAAGCGATCTATACAAACCGTGTTTTGACCTGTGTTCTTTTTCGTCGCTAGCTCTAGACACAATAACTTCTGTACCGACAACTTCAACAGAAATTGTAGGGTCAACTTTTTGAGTAAGCTCGCCAAGCGGACCATTAACAGTAACAAGATTGTCAGCATTAACGCTTACTGTAACCTTTTCAGGTATTTGCACGGGTAATTTACCAATTCGAGACATTCTTCAATAGTTTAATAAATGTAACACAATACTTCACCGCCAACTTTCTCCTTACGAGCCTCTTTGTCGGTCATAACCCCTTTGTTTGTCGATAAAATAGCAACACCTAATCCATTGAGTACTCTAGGAATATTGTCAGTGTTAACATATTTTCGTAAACCGGGTTTACTAATTCTCTCTATTTTTTTTATCGCAGATAGCTTGGTTACAGGATGATATTTAAGAGCAATCTTTATATTTCCCTGATAACCGATATCCTCGAACTTATAATTTAAAATATAACCTTTATCGAAAAGCACTTTTGTCATTTCGCGTTTTAGGTTAGAACCAGGTATGTCGACAACTTTGTGCCCTGCCATTACCGCATTTCTAACTCTGGTTAAATAATCTGCAATTGGATCAGTCATTATTCAATTAATTTAATATTATTACCAACTCGCTTTTTTAATTCCAGGTATTACCCCATTTGAAGCCATTTCACGAAAAGTGATTCGGCTAACACCAAATTGTCTCATAAAACCTTTAGGTCTTCCAGTCTGACTACAACGATTATGCAATCTAACAGCAGAAGAATTTTTTGGCAATTTGTGCAAAGCTTCGTAATTCCCCTCTTCTTTATATTTCTCTCTTTTTGCCGCGTATTTTTCAACGAGTTTTAATCTTTTTACTTCGCGGGCTTTCATTGATTCCTTAGCCATATTAACTCTTTTTTAAGTTTTTAAAAGGAAAACCAAATTGTCTTAGAAGAGCATAACCTTCTTCATCTGTTTTGGCTGAAGTAACAAATGTAATATCCATACCTAAAATACGATTAATTTTATCAATATCAATTTCAGGGAATATAATTTGCTCACTAATTCCAAGTGTATAATTTCCTTTACCGTCGAATTTATAATTAACTCCACGAAAATCTCTAATACGTGGCAAAGCAACAGCAATTAATCTTTCAAGAAATTCGTACATTCTTTCTCTTCTTAAAGTTACTCTAACACCGATAGGCATTTTTTTACGTAACTTAAAGTTCGAAATGTCTTTCTTAGATAATGTTGCAACAGCTTTTTGTCCAGTGATGGTAGTCATCTCGTCAATTGCAATATCAATAAGTTTTTTATCTGATATTGCCTGTCCCAAACCCTGATTAATCACGATTTTTTCTAATTTAGGTACTTGCATTACGCTAGAGTACTTGAATTCTGTCATCAGATCCGAAACAATTTGTTCCTTATACTGAGTTTTTAATGTTGGAATATACTTCTCCATTATTTAATCTCCTCCCCAGATTTTTTTGAATAACGAACTAGTTTACCTTCGCTATTTTTTCTACGTCCAATGCGTGTTGGTTTGCCAGTTTTAGCATCAACCAACATAAGGTTAGAAATATGTACACCTGCTTCTTTTTTTACAATCCCACCTTGTGGATTTTCAGTATTCGGCTTTTGGTGTTTTGAAATCATATTAGCGCCTTCGACAATTGCTCTGTCTTTTTTGCGCAATACTTCAAGCACTCTACCTTGCTTACCTTTGGACTCACCTGCATTAACGTAAACTGTGTCGCCCTTTTTTATATGCAATTTTTTAGTCATGACAAATAATTTTTATAACACTTCAGGTGCCAATGATACAATTTTCATATACTGCTTTTCACGCAATTCTCTAGCAACAGGGCCAAAAATACGCGTGCCGCGCAATTCTCCTGTAGCACTTAGTAGAACACACGCATTGTCATCAAACCTGATGTACGATCCGTCCTGACGTCTAATTTCCTTCTTTACCCTAACAATAACTGCTTTAGCAACAGAACCCTTTTTGATTTCGCCACCTGGTAATGCACTTTTAACAGCAACAACGATCTGATCACCTATTGATGCATATCTTTTGCCAGTACCACCAAGTACACGAATACAAAGCACTTCTTTTGCTCCGCTATTGT